>JAAYHN010000078.1 GCA_012735395.1 Alcaligenaceae bacterium
AGGAAAAAATCACCAGGAAAATGGCATTGCCAATAGCGATTTTAAGACTGAACTCGTGACTGGCCAGGCTACTGAAGATAATCAGCAGAACCAGTGAAATATACAGGCCCAGGTTATCCAGCATGACGCCAAATACAACGATGGAACCGATAATCAGGGCAAGAATGTCAAAATCAAACTTGCCGATATGATGGTCTTCACCTTCTTCACCACGCAGGGAATTGATGGTCACAATGCCACCCAGCAAGGCTAAAACCACACCCAGCCAAAATGGAAAATAGCCGGGACCCATACGGGCTGCGGTTCCCATGTCATAGCTAGTGGAAAACAGCGCAAAGCCCGCCCCAATAACAATAAACATCAAACCGGACCAGAAGTCCTGATAATTTTTAATTTGCATGACCCACCCTCTTTTCTCCTTTTATATTCATAATCAAGAATATGGATAATATATTTTTACAAACTTACTACGACCCATGATTCTAGGATAAGGTACGCCAATAATTAATGAACAAAACATTACCATTTGGTCATGTTTGGAAAATCCCCTTCAAACAGCCTGCAATTTATTTAAAGTATGCATATTGAGAGCCAACTGTATTGCACAGTCCCCACCTGCCGGATTTGTTGCATAATGACAAACCATTCTCATAAAAACTAATGGAGAAATGCGAATGTGGCATTGCCTGATCGTTGAAGATGACTATGAAAATGCACGTTACATTGCCAAAGGCCTGAATGAGCTGAAACATAAAACGGTTGTCTGCCATACCGGGCCAGACGGCATGAAACAGGCTCTTGAAAACAAATGGGACATTATTATTCTTGACCGCATGCTGCCGGGTGATATTGATGGCCTGGCCATCCTTTCCACCCTCAGGTTACTGGGCAACAAAACGCCCGTCATTATCCTGAGCGCCCTGTCGGCCATTGATGAGAAAGTCAGGGGCCTGAAATCGGGCTGCGATGACTATATGACAAAACCGTTTGCATTTTCAGAATTGATTGCCCGTATGGAGGCCCTGATACGGCGCACCCAAACAGACCAAACCCTCAAGCACCTGCAAGTGGCAGATCTCCGGCTGGACCTGGTTACCCGTAAAGTTGAACGATCGGGCACCCCGATCAATCTGCAGCCCCGTGAATACCGCCTGTTGCTGCACCTGATGCTCAATGCGGGCAGCATTATTACCCGCACCATGCTGCTGGAGGCGGTATGGGACTACCGGTTTGACCCGCAATCCAATGTGATAGATGTCCAAATCAGCCGGTTACGCCGCAAAATTGATTCCGGCTTCTCGCCCGCCCTGATTCATACCGTTTGGGGTGAAGGTTATGTCCTGTCCGAACAGGCCCCTTCTCATTAGCAGAAACCATTGACATGATTCAATATATCCGACAGATGGTGATCAAAACCGGAGATTCCATTTCTTTCCGGCTCATGGTCAATTATGGTTTACTGGCTTTTTTCTCAATTCTCGTATTAGTCGCTTTCATCTATCTTCAGGTCATAGGCACCCTGCACTCGCAGGCCGCCCATCAGGCCTCTGCCTCTTTACACCGTCTGGTTGGCGAATTTGAAGATAAAGGCCGGCACGGATTAATCAGGGCTATTAATGCCACTCTGTCCGATCCTATTGATGGCAGCCAGGAGCTTTACTTACTGCTTGATGAAAAAGGTCTCAAGCTGGCCGGCAATCTGGATAACAGGCCCAAACTGACGGAAAGCAATAAAACCGAAGTCGCCATTTTACGGGACGGGCATGCCACAACAGGCCGTATTCTTGAATACAAACTGAATGATGGCGGGGTTCTGCTGGCAGGCATAGATCTGGATTCCATCAACATGACTATCCGGCTGGTAGGCCAGGCCTGTCTCATGACTTTATTCATTGCGTTTTTACTGGTGCTGGTTGGCGCCTATATGTTTCGCAGGGAACTGGACTTTCGCGTCAGCTCCATTCGCAAAACAGCGGTCAATATCAGCGAAGGGCACCTCTCTTCCAGAATTCCCTTATCAGAAACCAAAGATGAGTTTTATTACCTGAATGAAGAAATCAATTCCATGCTGGACAAAATCGAGTCCCTTATGACGGGCGTCCGGCATGTTTCCAATACCATTGCACACAACCTGCGCACCCCCCTGACCCGCATCCTGAACCGCCTTCGTTCCATTTCCCATACCCATAACAATGAAATGGAATTACGTGATGCAATCCGGCATACTATCAAAGAAATTGAAGAACTGGATATTCTCTTTAATAAACTGCTGCATATTTCAGAAATCCAGGCCGGTATCCAGCGCCGGACATTCAGGCCTTGCGACCTGAACCAGATTGCCGAAAACGTAGTGGATTTATATGAGGCTTTTGCGGAAGAAGAAAACAGGATCCTGAGATTTGAATCTCAAGGCAAGGCAAGAATCAGGGGAGATGCCGACTTACTGGCCAATATGCTGGCGCAGCTGATTGAAAACGCAATCAAGTACGCCCATTCGGAAATTACGGTAAGAATCAGCACCTCTGGCCAGCAAGCAAGCCTGTCCGTAAGCGATGATGGGCCGGGCATTCCCGCAAGCGAACTGCCCAATATCGGCCAGCATTTTTACCAGCTGAATCCCGAAAAGCCCGGTTTTGGACTGGGCTTAACCAGTGTACGCGCCATTGTCGCGCA
>JAAYHN010000079.1 GCA_012735395.1 Alcaligenaceae bacterium
GGATTTTTTCTGCCACCCCTGTGATAACCGTTCCGCCAAAACTGTGACCAAGCAAAATGATATTGTCCAGGTTTTCCCATTTGATTAAGTTAATGATATCGCTGATAAAGGTATCCAGCGTAATGGTATCGTTTAATAAATGGGAACGTTCGCCCAAGCCTGTCAGGGTGGGCGTGTATACCGTGTAGCCCTGTTGCCGTAATGTTTTTGCTACTGTTTGCCAGACCCAGCCACCATGCCAGGCACCATGTATCAGTATAAATACGGGCTGCGTCAATTTGCTCATATTGTCTTCCTCTTGCCTGGTTTTTGTTGATGTCAGGCGTGCATTCATTAAAGCCATTTTGTATGGGAAGTATACGCCCGGATCATATAAATGTAGCTGTCTGGCAAAATACATTCATTCAGGCATAGACAATACATTATAATTTACGCTTTATTCTGTCTGTCTTTTCAGCACAAATTGCTACATTAAATGGTCTTTATATGCATCAACGTATTTTAATTCTTGATTATGGTTCTCAGGTTACTCAGCTTATTGCGCGTCGAGTCCGTGAGGCAGGTGTTTACTGTGAAATTCACCCGGGTGATGTATCTGAAGCATTTCTTAAAGAACAGCAGGAACAGGGTCTTAAAGGCATCATTCTTTCAGGTGGCCATTCATCGGTTTATGATGACAGCGCATTAAAAGTGCCGGCCGAGGTGTTCACACTGGGGTTGCCGGTTCTGGGTATTTGCTACGGCATGCAGGCCATGGCGCTGCAACTGGGCGGCAAGGTTAGCGGTTCCGAGCAGCGTGAGTTCGGTTACGCCGAAGTCCGTGCCCATGGCCATACCGCCCTCTTGAAAGAGATTCAGGATTTTGAAACCCCGGAAGGTTTTGGCATGCTGAAAGTATGGATGAGCCACGGTGACAAAGTGACGGAATTGCCAGAAGGCTTCAAGCTAATGGCTTCAACCCCCTCATGCCCAATCGCTGGCATGGCCGATGAAAAACGCCATTTCTATGGTGTCCAGTTCCACCCCGAGGTAACCCATACGGTTAAGGGGCAGGCATTGCTAAGCCGTTTTGTGGTGGATATCTGCGGTTGCAGTGGTGACTGGAACATGCCCGATTACGTGACCGAAGCGGTTGCCCGTATCCGTGAGCAGGTAGGCAATGATGAAGTCATTCTGGGCCTGTCAGGCGGGGTTGATTCTTCTGTTGCCGCTGCGCTGATCCATAAGGCAATTGGCGATAAGCTAACATGCGTATTCGTTGATCACGGTTTGCTGCGTCTGGACGAAGGCAAACAGGTCATGGAAGTGCTTCATGAAAACCTGGGCGTTAATATCGTTCATGTGAATGCCGAAGAAAAGTTCATGGGTGAACTTGACGGTGTCACCGATCCGGAAGCCAAGCGCAAAATTATTGGTCGTGAGTTTGTGGAAGTGTTCCAGGAAGAGGCCGGCAAGCGTAAAGATGCCAAATGGCTGGCACAGGGCACTATTTACCCCGATGTGATTGAGTCTGCCGCCTCCAAAACTGGCAAGGCGGTTGCTATCAAATCACACCACAACGTGGGCGGGTTGCCAGAAACACTTAATTTGCAATTGCTTGAACCATTGCGTGAGCTGTTCAAAGACGAAGTCCGTGAGCTGGGTATTGCCCTGGGTTTGCCGCATTATATGGTTTACCGCCACCCGTTCCCCGGTCCTGGCCTGGGTGTGCGTATTCTGGGTGCGGTCAAAAAAGAATATGCTGATTTGCTGCGTCGTGCCGATGCCATCTTTATTGAAGAACTGCGCAACACGATTGATCCGGAATCCGGTCGCAGCTGGTATGACCTGACATCCCAAGCTTTTGCGGTGTTCCTGCCGGTGAAATCAGTGGGGGTCATGGGCGATGGCCGCACGTATGAGTATGTGGTGGCATTGCGTGCCGTGCAAACGTCCGACTTCATGACGGCAGACTGGGCACCTTTGCCCTATCCATTACTGGCCAAGGTATCCGGGCGCATTATTAATGAAGTGCGTGGTATTAACCGCGTAGTTTATGATGTGTCCAGCAAACCGCCCGCAACAATTGAGTGGGAATAAGTGGCAGCGGCAGGGTGCCCATCCGGTGCTTTGCCTTTTTCCCAAACCAAAATATTGAAATCATCAACGAGTAAAAAGATGAATACCAGCGAAAAAATTTATTCCGGCAAGACCAAAGACCTGTTTGCCCTGGCAAACGGCAATATCCTTCTTGTTTTTAAAGACGACGTGACTGGCGATAACGGTGTTATCGACCCGGGTGCCAACACCGTTATTGGCAAGGTCGAGGGCAAGGGCCGTAAATCCCTGGCCATGACCGATTACTTTTTTAAACGTCTTCACGCCGCCAACATTTCCACCCACCTGGTGCAGCTTGATCTTGAAAAGGGCACCATGGAAGTCCGTCGTGCCGAGCCCCTGGGCAAAAGTATCAGCGGGGCAGGCGGCCTTGAGTTCGTTTGTCGCACCCGCCCCTGGGGCAGCTTCCTGCGTCGTTACCAGCCGTACATTGCCGATGTAAATGCCAATTTGGATTATCTGGTTGAGATCACGGTCAAAGACGATGAGCGCGGTGACCCGCTTATCAACGATGATACCCTTGTGGCCCTGGGTCTTGTCAGCCCGGCCCATCTTGCGCAGGCCAAAGACATCACCCGCCAGGTGTGCCGCATTGTTGAAGCCGACCTGCGCGAAAAAGACCTTACCCTGGTTGACATGAAAATTGAAATTGGTCTGGTTGATGGCGAAGTCGTGGTTATTGACGAAATCTCGGCTGATGCCATGCGCGTCATGGACGAAACAGGTAAGGTAATGGAGCATGGGGCTGTCTACGAAAGCCTGATTCGCTAGGGTATTTGGTTCCCACGCTCCTGTGAACTGACCCCCAAAAGTTGGACACCTATTCAACTTTTGGGGGTCAGTTCACTGCGTGGGAATGCATACTTCCCCACATCTTTGCTGGATCCAACATGAAAAATGTCTCAGTCTACTCCTGAAACTGCTCCTTCTTTGGTGTCTGTCAGGCACACTCTGCCGGCAATCCTGTCACCGGCCAGCTTTGGGATTGTCATGCTAACAAAGCGTATTCTGTCTTGTAGGTTTTTGATGAGATGACCCTGTTTTCAGACGCATTACAGATGCAAATTAGTGTATTATCTGTGACTAAAATCAGTGCTATAAAAATTAAGGTTTTGCAGTCATATGCTGAAAGAGTGGGGTGAGCCGGTGTCGCTGGCAAGCGGGCATGAGGTTTTCATGAAAATGGCTTTACAACAGGCGCAACTGGCGTATGATTGCGCAGAGGTGCCAGTAGGTGCTATTGTGGTTAACCGTGAGGGTGAAGTGGTTGGTAAGGGTTATAACCGTACCATTACTGACTCTGATCCAACCGCACATGCAGAAATTGTGGCGTTACGCCAGGCGGCGGCCCATGAACGGAATTACCGTTTGCCAGATTTAACCGTATACGTAACGCTTGAACCTTGCGTTATGTGTATTGGAGCATTAACGCATGCACGGATTGCCCATATTGTTTACGGGGCTTCCGATCCAAAAACAGGAGCCTGTGGCAGTGTGTTGTGCATTCAGGCCAATAAAAAAATAAATCATCACACAAAAATATCTTCGGGTGTATTGGGACAGGAATGCGCAGATATTCTGCGCCAATTTTTCAGGGAACGCAGAAAAGGGTCAGGATCATGAATACAGACGTAGATCATTTAAAAAAGAAAGACAAAATAATCCAGGAACATATTGAACGCTTGAATGATGCCCAAATTCTTTTCGATGAGGCCGATGACGTGCCGGTACCGCTTTCGGTCTATGAAGATCCGCTGGGTCTGTATCTGATTTCACCATCGGGTGCCTTGTCTGAACCGGGTAAACTGGCTATTGCAGAAAAACGGCTGACCAAAATGGGTTTCAGGGTAAAAAACGATAAATATGCCGATGCCCGTGACTTGCGTTTTGCCGGAACCGATAAACAAAGGGCGCAGGCTTTTTCCCGTGCAGCCCGTGACGACAGTCCGATTGTAATGGCTACACGCGGTGGTTATGGCATTAGCCGTATCCTGCATCATATCGACTGGAAACTGCTAGAGAAAAAGCCTAAAAAATACATAGGCTACAGTGATTTCACCGCTTTTAATCTGGCCCTGCTGGCAAAAACCGGTTTGACAAGTTATACCGGCCCCGCTGCGGTATCCGATTTTGGCAATAAGAAAATAGATGACCTGACGGCTGAAATTTTTGTGGAAAGCATGCGCGGCGAGCTTGAGATCTTAAGTTTTGAATCGCACAAGGCTGATCCGGTGGATACCCGGGGTGTTTTATGGGGCGGCAACCTGGCCATGATTACTTCATTGGTGGGTACGCCTTACATGCCAAAAATAAAAAATGGCATCCTGTTTTTTGAAGATGTGGGAGAGCACCCTTACCGGGTGGAGCGCATGTTAACCCAATTGCTGCATGCCGGTATTTTACAGAAGCAAAAAGCCATCATTCTGGGGCATTTCACTGATTATAAACTGGCTGAAAATGATAATGGCTATGATATGCCGCATGTCATTGCCTGGCTTAAAGAGCAGGTGAATGTGCCGGTGATTCCCGATTTGCCTTTCGGTCATGGTGATGTCAGGGTTACTTTGCCCATTGGCAAGAAAGTGGGGGTGGCCACCGAAGATGGCATGGCTTATCTGGTACTGGAAGAACATGATCACGCTCATGACCATGACCACCATCATTCTCCGGGAGAAGAATACGAGCATGCCCTGGCTTGCCAGCATGATAGCTGTAACGAAGGCGTACATGTGCATGTTGCTGATAAACCCAAGAAAGCCGGGAAATCGAAAAAAAAGAAAAAATAACCATAATTTATTGAAAATAATGCGAAAATTCCAATAAATAAAGTTTTTTTGTTAAAATTCAAACCATTAAACTCAATCGGCAAAATGTCTTTTCCCTGTCAGGAAAAGACATTTTTCTTTTCAGGTAACTTTTTCTATCTATATATCGTGATCTCTACAGCAAACCTTACCATTCAATTTGGTCCCAAACCCCTGTTTGAAAATGTCAGTGTTAAATTCGGCGGAGGCAACCGTTATGGCCTGATTGGTGCCAATGGTTCCGGTAAATCCACCTTCATGAAAATTATTGGCGGTGACCTTGAGGCTTCTGCCGGTAATGTTTCCCTGGACCCCGGTGTCCGTCTGGGTAAGTTGCGCCAGGATCAGTTTGCTTATGAAGACGTCCGTGTGCTGGATGTGGTCATGATGGGGCACGTTGAAATGTGGGAAGCCATGAATCAGCGTGATGCCATTTATGCCAACCCCGAAGCAAGCGACGACGATTACATGCAGGCCGCCGAACTGGAGGCAAAGTTTGCCGAATATGACGGTTATACGGCTGAAGCCCGTGCCGGTGAGCTTTTGCTGGGCCTTGAAATTCCCGTTGAACAGCACCAGTTGCCCATGAAAGAAATTGCGCCGGGCTGGAAGCTGCGTGTTCTGCTGGCGCAGGCCCTGTTTTCCAACCCTGATGTCCTGCTGCTTGACGAACCCACCAATAACCTGGATATCAACACGATTCGCTGGCTTGAAGAGGTGCTTAACGGTTACCAAAGTACCATGATTATCATCAGTCACGACCGTCACTTCCTGAATCAGGTGTGTACTCATATGGCCGATCTGGACTACGGTGAAATCCGTATTTATCCTGGCAATTATGATGACTATATGCTGGCTTCCACCCAGGCCCGTGAAAGGTTGGTGTCTGATAATGCCAAGGCCAAAGAGCGTGTTGCCGAGTTGCAGGATTTTGTCCGCCGCTTTGCCGCCAATAAATCCAAATCCCGTCAGGCTACTTCCCGCCTGAAGCAGATTGACCGCATCAAGGCGGATGCGGTGGAAGTCAAGCCTTCTTCACGGCAGAATCCCTATATCCGTTTCGAGCAGAAAAAACCCTTGCACCGTTTGGCGGTAACAGCAGAAAAAGTGAATAAGGCATACGATGAGCCGGTTATCAGGGATTTTTCCTGCATGGTGGAAGCTGGTCAGAAAATCGCGATTATTGGTGCCAATGGTGTGGGTAAAACCACCTTGCTGCGCCTGTTTGCCACAGACCTTAAGCCTGATACAGGTACGATTAAATGGTCTGAGAATGCTGAAATCGGTTATATGCCCCAAGACGTTTCCGATTATTTCCAGGTTGACATGAATGTGTTTGACTGGATGGGCGACTATCGCCAGCCCGGTGACGAAGACCAGGCTATCCGTTCAGTATTGGGTCGTTTGCTGTTTTCTGCCGATGATATCGTTAAACAGGTTAATGTGCTGTCGGGGGGTGAAAAAAACCGCATGACGTTTGGCCGTTTAATGCTTGGCCGCTATAACGTGTTGCTGCTTGATGAACCTACCAACCACCTGGATATGGAGTCTATCGAGTCACTGCAGTTTGCACTTGAAAAATATGCAGGCACCCTGGTTTTTGTATCGCATGACCGTGAGTTTGTGTCGGGGCTGGCTGATCGTATTATTGAAATCATGCCCGATGGCACGATTGTCGATTACCAGGGCAATTATGAAGATTACCTGATGTCACGCGGTATTGAAGCTTAATGAAAACACTGTCTTCTCCTTTCAGTTTCGAAGAAGATATTAAAAAAAGCCGCTTTATTGCCCATGCTGCACCCGTATCAACGGCAGAAGAGGCGCTGGCTTTTTTTGCCCGTTTGCATGAGCCCGAGGCAACCCATAATTGCTGGGCTTTCAAGGTAGGCCAGAATTACCGCTTCAATGATGATGGTGAGCCTGGGGGTACGGCGGGCCGCCCCATTTTGCAGGCGATAGAAGGGCAGGACTTAAGCAATGTTGCCGTTTTAGTCATTCGTTATTTTGGCGGGATCAAGCTGGGTACCGGCGGCCTGGTGCGGGCTTATGGTGGCTGTGCCGCCAAATGTTTGCGTGCGGCACCGCAGTTTGAAATTATAGAAACCAGCACAGTCATTTGCTCATGCCTGTTTTCTGAAATGGCGCTGGTCAAGTCGCGTATAGAACAAACCGATGCAAAAATCAGCTCGGAAATTTATACCAATACGGGTATTACCATGACATTGGAAATACCCGTAGAACAGATTAAACCGCTGGAGCAGGTTTTTATTAACCTTACCAAAGGAAAAGGGCAATGGTTTCTGCCCGATGAGGCACCATTGCCCTAGCGTTTTCCGCAGGGTATGTAGATCAGGCTTTGTTTTTTTCTTCAGCCTGTGCCTGTGCCGTTGCAATTTCCTGATGAACTTTTTCCATATCCACTTCCTGGATTTTGGTAAGAAGTTCGTCAAGCTGATTGGGTGGCAGAGCACCGGCTTGGGAAAACATTAATACGTTTTCCCTGAAAACCATCAGTGTGGGAATAGAGCGAATGGCCAGGGCACCCGCCAGTTCCTGTTCTTCTTCGGTATTTATTTTGGCGAATTTGACATCAGTGAATTTTTTTGCGGCATTTTCAAAAACGGGCGCAAATTGACGGCATGGGCCGCACCATGGTGCCCAGAAGTCAATAATGATGGTGTCGTTGCCCTGGATGGCATCTTGAAAAGATGCATAAGTCAAGTCTTGAATTTCCATAGATAATAATCCTTTAAAGATGCCAGTAATATTAACTTTAATATAGGGACAATAGCCAAAAATTAAAGTTAATATTTTTTATTGTAATCATTTAGTATAACTAAATGATTGAATGTAGTTGCTGGCAGGCTAGAATTACTCTAGCGCAAACCGGAGAATAAACAGCAGGGCCACCACAACGCTGGCAATATGCAACTCTTTTACCCTGCCGGTACCCAGTTTAAGAATGACATAGCTAATAAAACCGAATGCAATACCCTCGGCAATCGAGTAGGTAAAGGGCATGATAATAGCGGTTAACGCAGCAGGAATGGCTTCGGTTACATCAGACCATTCTACCTCTGTCAGGTCCCTTACCATTAAACCGGCAACATATAGCAGGGCCGGTGCGGTTGCATAAGCGGGTACGATACTGGCCAGGGGCGCAAAGAAAAGACACAGTAAAAACAGCAGGCCAATGACCAGGGCAGTCATGCCGGTACGGCCACCGGACTGTACGCCTGCCGCACTTTCAACAAAGGCAGTGGTGCTGCTGGTGCCAATGACAGAGCCGGCCAGAATGGCGGTGCTGTCTGCAAACAATGCGCGGCCCAGATTGTTGGGCTTGTTTTCAGGCAGCAGGTTGGCGCGTTTTGCCACACCAATCAGGGTGCCGGTGGCATCAAAAACCTCTACCAGTACAAAAACCAGAATGACATTCAGGAAACCGTGATGCAGAACGCCAAGAATATCCAGTTGCATAAAGGTTGGCGCAATGCTGGGAGGCATGGATACGATACTGGAAATAGGGGCGCTATAACCTAACAGGGCCGATAGAACGGTAACAGCCAGAATGCCAATTAAAATGGCGCCTTTTACTTTAATAGCATCCAGGATGGCAATAATGAAAAAGCCAAGAATGGCCAGCAATACGGTTGGTGAGCCAAGATTACCCTGGGCTACCAGCGTGGCATCGTTGGCCACCACAATACCGGCTGATTTAAGGGCGATTAAGGCCAGAAACAAACCTATCCCGGCCACAATTGCCGCCCTGAGCGATTTGGGAATACCCTCAATAAGCCATTTGCGTATTCCGGTGGCAGATAAAATCAGGAAAATGACACCCGATACGAAAACAGCCCCCAGTGCCTGTTGCCATGAATAGCCTAGTGCGCCAACAACACCGAATGCAAAAAAAGCATTCAGGCCCATGCCCGGTGCCATGCCTATCGGCCAGTTGGCAAGAAAGGCCATAATAAAGCATCCCAGGGCAGCTGCCAGACATGTCGCTACAAAGACAGCACCTTTATCCATGCCAGTCGTGCCCAGAATTTCAGGGTTGACGAAAATAATATAGGCCATGGTCAGGAAGGTAGTGATGCCAGCGAGCACCTCGGTTCGGACATTGGTTGAATGTTCCCGTAGCTTAAACAGTGACTCAAGCATGGGCATTGCTCCTTTTTAATCAATAACAGCGTGTAAAATACGTACTTTAACGTACACTGCATATCGACTCATAAATAATAGCCATTTAATGTTGGCATTTATAAATGAGCGTATTTAATAAGCAACAAACAATTAATTCCACCAAGTTTGAAATAATGAATATTATTGGTTTTGAAAGTTCCTGTGATGAAACAGGCGTCGCAATTGTTAATACGGAAAAAGGGCTGCTTGCCCATGCCCTGCACAGCCAGATTGCCATGCATCAGGCTTATGGGGGCGTGGTGCCCGAACTGGCCTCCCGGGATCATATCAGGCGTGTCTTGCCTTTAACGCGCGAAGTGCTGGAAAAGGCCGGTCTGGGTATTGACGATATTGATGCGGTTGCCTATACGGCGGGCCCGGGGCTTGCGGGGGCTTTACTGGTAGGGGCATCGGTTGCGCAGGCTTTTGCCTGGTCGCATAATTTACCTGCCATTGCCATCCATCACCTTGAGGGGCATTTATTGTCACCCATGCTGGCAGATGAGGTTCCCGAATTTCCTTTTGTCGCGCTGCTGGTATCGGGAGGGCACACGCAAATCATGCGGGTGAATGGCGTGGGGCAATACGAGTTGCTGGGCGAAACACTTGATGATGCTGCCGGTGAAGCTTTTGATAAATCAGCCAAATTAATGGGGCTTCCCTATCCTGGTGGGCCTGCGCTTTCCAGGCTGGCCGAAAAAGGTGATCCAGCCGTTTATACATTACCACGCCCCATGAAACATAGCGGTGATCTTGACTTCAGTTTCAGTGGCCTGAAAACGGCGGTCCTGACCACATTGCGCAAAATAGAGCAGGCAGGCCCTTTAAGTGAACAGGATAAAGCGAACCTGGCCGCGTCGGCGCAGCAGGCGATTGTTGATGTGCTTGGTTTCAAGGCGATCAAGGCCATGAAGCAGACCGGCCTGAAACGGCTGGTGGTTGCTGGTGGGGTGGGGGCTAACAGCCAGTTACGTGCTTATTTGCGCAGCGAAATGGCAAAGCACCGTGGCAAGGTCTATTTTCCTCCGCTGGCATTGTGCACCGATAATGGGGCCATGATCGCTCATGCAGCATCTGAAAGGGTTAAGGCCGGGCTGGTTGATTTATCTGACAGCCCGTATGCCTTTAAAGTGAAACCACGCTGGGACTTGGCTGAAGCCTGATGGTTATTTTTCCGGGTGATGTTTTTTCTGGCCCAGGCGGGATTCCGTACCGGCCAGTAAATTCATAATGTTTTTCTTGTGTTTGTAAATCAGCATAAAGGAAATCAGACAGATGGCCCAGAATATTTCCGGTAGCAGGAACCAGGCAATCTGGTCACCGGCATAATAATAAAAAGGGGCAAAGATGGCGGCAATAATGGCAGCGAGTGAAGAATACCTGAAGAAAATGGCAATAATGATCCAGGTAAGCAGTGTTGCCGTTGCCAGCCAGGGTTGAATCGCAAATAAAATTCCAATGGCAGTGGCAACCCCTTTGCCTCCTTTGAATTTAAGGAAGACAGAGTATAAATGCCCCAGGAAAACGGCTATGGCAACCAGGGCAATATCCAGTACGGTGAAATTAAATTCCGGTGCAAACTTGAGCGCAAGAAACACAGCCAGCCAACCCTTGAAGGCATCGCCAAACAGGGTAAGGGCGGCGGCCAGCTTATTGCCGCTTCTTAAAACGTTGGTGGCGCCCGGGTTGCCAGAGCCAAAAGTCCGGGGGTCTTTCAGGCCAAACAGCTTGCTGGTAATGATGGCAAAAGGTATTGAACCTGCCAGATAAGCCAGAACAATGGCCAGAATGCTTGCCAGGGTGATGCTCATTGGAATTCCTTCTTTTAATCAAGTGCAGATTATAAACAGGAATGTTTTTATTTATAAGCCGATATGATGATTTTTTTGGATATTATCAGAAAGATATGATCTAAATAAATTCATTTGGCCCTTATTGTGTTAAATGTTTTAAAATGATCTCTTCTGATAATAAAAAAAATTATAAGTGACGTGTTTTTTACCGGTTTAGGTTTATATTGTCAGAGCGAACATTTTTTGCTTACTTTTCTTGTTTGGATCATATGAAACGAATTTTAGTCTCTAACGATGATGGATATAATGCAAAAGGAATTGAATTACTGGCAGAAGCATTAAAGGAATTCGCTGAAGTAACTGTTATTGCACCCGAAACCAATCATAGCGGTGCGTCCAATTCGCTTACCTTGAACCGTCCCTTGTATGTGCGCCAGGCAAATAACGGGTATTACTATGTTAACGGTACCCCATCCGACTCCGTCCATATCGCATTAACCGGTATCCTGAAGCATAAACCCGATCTGGTGGTATCAGGCATTAATAATGGTGCCAATCTGGGCGAAGATACGCTCTATTCAGGCACAGTTGCCGCTGCTACCGAGGGGTATCTGTTTGGTATTCCTTCGATTGCCTTTTCGCTCACTGAACGTAATTGGCCCCATATTGAGGCGGCTGTTGAAATTGCGGCTTATATCGTCAGGCATCAACTGGAGCATCCCCGCCAGGCTCCCTGTCTGTTAAGTGTCAATATCCCCCCTTTGCCACGTCATTTTCCTGAAAACATCAAGGTGGCCCGTCTGGGGCGCAGACACCCGTCGCAACCGGTCATTGAGGCGAAAAACCCCAGCGGAGAAACAATTTACTGGATTGGTCCAACCGGTGAAGTGGCAGATTCCGGCAGTGATACCGATTTTGGCATTATCAGGCAGGGACATATTTCGGTAACGCCTTTACGGCTTGACCTGACCCACTATGATGAATTGAATGTCACGCACAGCTGGCTGGAGGGTTTATGCGTAAACCCATAGATGAACTTATGCCATACCGCGCAAAGAATGTAAATGATGTTAAAAAAACATCCGTATCAGGTCTGGCGCAGGTAAATAAAATTAAAATAACACCAGCCAATAGCAATACACGTATTTTATCGGGGGCGCAGTCTTTTTCATATGGCCATAACAGTTACGGTTCTGGCAATAAGGGGTTGGAAACGTCCAGGGTGGGAGACCCGCTTAATTTAGGTTTGAATTCCGATCGTTTACGCTACCAAATGGTAGAACGCCTGAAGCAGAAAGGGATTACCGATTCCCGGGTTTTGGCAGCCATGCTGGCGGTGCCACGACATATATTTGTTGACCAGGGCCTGGCAAGCAGGGCCTATGATGATGCTGCTTTGCCTATCGGTTTTTCGCAAACCATTTCACAGCCCTGGGTTGTATCCAGAATGCTGTCAGTTGTATGTGAAGGGTGCAGCCCGCAAAAGGTCCTGGAAATAGGTACGGGTTGCGGTTATCAGGCGGCAGTAATGGCCCAGCTGTTTCCCGTTGTGTACAGTATTGAGCGCATTAACGGTTTGCATGAAATGGCCAAAGGGTATTTGCGCGATTTACGCCTGGTCTCCAGGGTTCGCCTGTCATTTGGAGATGGTATGCTTGGTTTGCCTGCATACGCCCCTTTTGATGCAATCGTGATTGCTGCGGCAGGTATGGAAATTCCAGGGGCTTTGCTATATCAGCTGGCCATTGGTGGCAGGTTAATTGCCCCAGAAGGAACTAATAATCAAAAACTGGTTCTGATTGAAAGAACCGGAGATAACAGTTGGGATCGATCGGAACTTGAGGCCGTGCGCTTCGTTCCGTTACGGTCGGGTATACAATCTTAGTTGGAGAAAATTTGCCTTTCATGTTTTATGGGGCAATCTGGGTATTATGAATATGAATTCGTTCAGAAGAAAATCCTTGGTATTGGGTACTGTGTTTCTGGCTGCAGTGCTTGCAGGCTGCGGCAGCTCAACCAAAGCACCGGTTTCCTCGTTAGGGGGCTCGGGGGCTTCAGGTGGTCAATATATTGTGAAGCGGGGCGATACCCTTTACGCTATTTCACGCCAGGTTAATATGAGTGTTGCGCAACTCATGTCATTGAATAATATATCCGACCCCTCCCAGCTAGAGGTAGGGCAGCGCTTGCGCTTGTCATCAACAGGGGTTGCAAGCCGCCCCGGCAGTACAAGTGCCGGCAGTTCAACCGTAGCAAGCAGCAGCGCCTCAACGTCGGCAGCCAGGGCCAGTGATGCCGGCCTTGTTTCCTGGGCATGGCCACATAAAGGTAATATCATTAGCGGCTACTCAAGTTCAACCCGCGGGATCGATATCAGCGGAAACATTGGCGATCCGGTCTATTCAGCAGCGCCAGGTACGGTTTCCTACGTGGGTAACGGCTTGCGCGGTCTTGGTAACCTGATCCTGATTACACATGGCAGTGGTTTTATTACGGCTTACGCACACAACAGCAAGCTACTGGTAAAAGACAAACAGCGTGTTGGCAAAGGTGAAAAAATTGCCGAACTGGGCCAGTCTGATACCACTTCCCCACGTCTGCATTTTGAAATCCGTCGTAATGGGCAGCCGGTCAACCCGCTTTCCTACTTGCCTAAATAATAAGCAATTTTATGATTCCTACCCTTGTTTTTGACCTGGAAACCATTCCTGATGCCAACGGGATTCGCAGCCTGAACGACTGGGATCCCGATATGCCCGATGCAGAAGTGATAGAGCGGGCAACACAAATCCGGCTGGAGCAAACCGGTTCAGATTTCTTTCCGCTGCATTTGCAAAAAATTGCGGTTATTGGCTGTGTCTTCCGTGATGACAGCGGTTTCAGGGTTAAAACATTAGGGCAGCCAGATGATGATGAGTCTGTGCTTATTGCCGGTTTTTTCAAAACCATAGAACGTTATACACCACGTTTGCTTAGCTGGAATGGCAATGGTTTTGATTTGCCGGTTTTGCATTATCGCAGCCTGATACATGGTATTGCCGCCCATCGATATTGGGATATGGGTGAAGATGACCGGGATTTCAAATACAATAATTACATTAGCCGCTATCATACCCGCCATATTGATTTAATGGATTTGCTGGCCAAATATAATGGCCGTGCCAATGCACCACTTGACCAACTGGCTAAGCTTTGCGGTTTCCCCGGCAAACTGGGCATGGATGGCAGTCAGGTCTGGCCTGCCTGGAATGAAGGCCGTGCCGATGAAGTACGCGCTTATTGTGAAACCGATGTGGTTAATACATGGCTGGTGTATTGCCGGTTCCGGCTTGTCAAGGGAGAGCTTGACCAGATTGCCTATGACCGCGAGGTGGAATTGGTAAGAGCCACGCTGGAACAAAGCAATCAGCCACACTGGCAAGAATACCTGACAGCCTGGGGTAAATAAGTAAATGCCCATGGGTTAATATTCATGGGCATTTTTGTTTGGTAATCAATTGAAAAAATTCCAACATAAATGAAACTGGATTGAAACCGCTTAGGCAACATAATAGCTTCACGAGATCAATTAACACAAAGGAGTTATCTCATGGCTAAATCAATTTCTACATTTGTTGTTAAATCATTGACTGCTGCAACAGCTGCATTGGCCATTGGTTCCGTTTTCAGCGTTGCAAGCGCCCAACCGCAAGAGCCAGGTTCAAGATATGAAATGAATCATAAAAAAGGTGATTTCCATCATAAAGGCCATCATTTCAAAAAACATCATAAAGCAGCTATTGTGATCCCGGGTTTTGGCCCCGCCAGCAAAGCATTGGTAGAAGACCTGAAACTTAATGATGACCAGAAATCAAAGCTGGAAGCGGCTTTGGGCAGCAAAAAAGAATTGCGTAAAGATCATCGCGAACAGTTTAAAAAAGTGTTTGAACTGCGTAAACAGCAAATCGATTCAGGCAAACTTGATCCTCAGCCTCTTTTAGCGGCTGAAAAAGAACTGCGTGAAGAAATGCAGAAAGTACACAGCGAAAAACAGGCCCAATGGCTGGCTTTATGGGATACCTTCTCTGACGACCAAAAGGCAACCGTAGCCAAGTACTACAAAGAGCGAACCGATAAATGGGAAGAACGTAAAGCCAAACGTGAAGAGCGTAAAGAAAAACGTATGGAAAAACAGGCTGAAAAGGCAGCAGAAAAAACTGAAACAAAATCATGACTTTTTGATCTAATCCCGCTGTAATTGATACTATCCTCTTTAAATCCCGGCTTCAGGCCGGGATTTTTTTATGTTTTTCATGGGATTGCTTACCGGGTGGCTGGCTTGTAATTACAATATACGCTTCGTTTGGATTGGAATAAAAATGTCAGAAGTATTGTCTATAGAATCACTTGATCTTGAGGCACGTGGCATCGCACACCGTGATGGAAAAGCTATTTTCGTGGAAGGGGCCCTGCCCGGAGAGATAGTGGAAGCCACTATTCTTAAAAAGAAACCTTCTTATGAAACTGCCCGCGCAGACAGAATCATCAAAGAGTCAAATCTCAGGGTCAAACCGCAGTGCCCCAGTTTTGGCGTCTGTGGTGGCTGTGCCATGCAGCATCTTGAACCTTCGGCACAGGTTGCCATCAAGCAGCGTGTGCTTGAAGACTGTTTTGCGCATATTTCCAAACTGAAAATTCCCCAGGTATTGGCGCCCATGCACGGTCCGGTTTGGGGTTATCGTTACCGGGCCCGTTTATCGGTTCGTTATGTGCGTAAAAAAGAAGCTGTCCTTATCGGTTTCCGGGAACGCAGGGGCAGTTATGTGGTTGATATGACAGAGTGCCATGTCTTGCCAAAACGCGTTTCAGATTTACTGCTTCCGTTGCGCGAATTGATTGGCAGTTTAAGTGTGCGTGACCGTGTACCGCAAATAGAAGTGGCGGTGGGAGATGAGGCACTTGTATTAACCATCCGGCATATGGATCCGTTTTCAGAACAGGACCTGCTACTGCTGGATGCTTTTTCAGAAAAATATGAGGTCATTTGGTGGACCCAGGCCAAAGGGCCGGAAACCGTCAGGCCATTGCATGAAGAGGATGCCAATAAGCTGGCTTATACATTGCCACAATTTGGTTTGAAAATGCCTTATAAACCAATTGATTTTACCCAGGTCAACCACCAGATTAACCGGGTGCTTATTGATAAGGCCCTGAATTTACTGGAAGTCCAGCCAGAAGAGCGCGTGGCGGATTTGTTCTGTGGTTTAGGGAACTTTACCTTGCCACTGGCAACCCGGGCCCGTCAGGTGGTTGGCATAGAAGGAAGTAAAACCCTGACTGACAGGGCGCTGGAAGCCGCACGTGAGCATGGTCTTGATCATAAAACCGATTTTTCCACACTTAATCTGTTTGAGGTGGATGTGCAATGGTTGCGCGAGCTGGGTTACTTTGACCGTATGTTAATTGACCCACCGCGTGAAGGGGCAATGGAAGTTGCCAGGGCATTGTCGAAACTGGCAGTGGCAGAGCGGCCCAAACGAATTGTTTATGTTTCCTGTAGTCCCTCAACCCTGGCACGGGATGCCGGGATATTGGTTGAGGGGGGCTATAAACTGCTTGCGGCTGGCGTGGTAAATATGTTCCCGCATACCGCACATATCGAATCCATTGCCGTATTTGAATCCTGATACTTGAAATCCACTCCTTTGCGGGAGTGGAAACAGGCTAGATTTTAGGTCGGCGGTATCCGCCTGTTATGCCTTCGGGTGACAGGACGAACTGCCATAGCTGGTTAGAGCGGGCACGGAAAGAGCCAGCGCATACCAGCAGGTAATAGCGCCACATGCGATAAAAGCGTTCAGAATATTGCGCTTTAAGTTCAGGCCAGTGCTTTTCAAAATTGGCATGCCATGCCATGAGTGTTTTTTCGTAATCGGCCCCAAAATTATGGACATCTTCAATCACGAATAAGGATTCCATGGCATCTGATATTTGCCCAATAACAGGTACTTCACCGTTCGGGAAAATATATTTGTCAATCCAGGGGTCAGGGTGATGGTCACGGATTTGGCCACCAATAGTATGCAGTAAAAACAGGCCGTCCGGTTTCAGGTTGCGGCGGGCAACTTCAAAATAAGTACGATAATTTTTGCGGCCAACGTGTTCAAACATGCCCAGGCTGACAATGCGATCATATTGTTCATTCAGGTCGCGATAGTCTTGCAGGCGGAACTCCACCGGCAGGCCTTCACACAATTTACGACCATATTCTGTCTGTTCTTTTGAAATAGTTACGCCGGTGCATTCGACATCATAGTGTTTGGCAGCATAACGCATGAAGCTGCCCCAGCCACAGCCAATATCAAGCACTTTCATGCCTGGTTGCAAGCCCATTTTCTGGCATACCAGATCAAGTTTTGCCAGTTGTGCGTCATTCAGGTTGTCGGCTTTGTCCCAATAACCGCAAGTATATGTCATGTACGGGTCAAGCATTTTGGAAAAAAACTCGTTGCCCACATCGTAGTGTGTTTCGCCCACTTCCCATGCCCTTGTTCGGGTTTGGTGGTTTAGAATCTGCGCCCTCAAGCTGTACCATAAGGTATGCAGGTTTTTTATTTTGCTGTCCAGCTTGCTGCGTAAAATCAGATTGATGAGCTCATCAATCTGCTCGCAATCCCACATTCCGGCCATATAGCTTTCACCTAAGCCGAGACTGCCACTTGCCAGGATAAGGTCGGCGGCTTTAGGATTGTGGATTTGGATATCCCAGGGCTTGCTTCCGTTTATTGTTATGCCTGTAGAAGAAAGCATTTGTGCGAGATATTCAAAAGATTTGTTTTTTTCTATTTTATAGTCACTTGCTTCACTTAACTCCTGGTTTTTCATTTGCTTTTCCTTTTTGAGTATATAAAGAAAACAATTGCCCTGTGTTTAAATGTAATTCATGAATGCAGAATAGGGAATCAATTTTACGTTGTCGTGTAGGGAGATAAAAATATTGGTCATGTA
>JAAYHN010000005.1 GCA_012735395.1 Alcaligenaceae bacterium
GGTTAATTGTGTTTTGAGGGAAGTGTCGCGTGGCAACACATTGGAATACGCAGGTACCAATAGAACATCGTCAAAGGTAAGCGCTTTTTGAACTAAACGCATGAAATTCTCCGGGCGCAAAACAAGATTATACGCTTAAGGATTTATGTACTCAAATGAAACGGGTACATTACGATAAAAAAATCCCCCTGACAGCCAATTTTTGCAGACATGCCACAGATTGGCCATAGAGGGATTTTATGTCAAATAAACTGAAACAGCACAGATTTAAGCGAGTGCCACCCTGGCATTCAGGAACATACGCATCCAGGGAGAGTAATCACCGCCCTCATCCTTGACACCCCATGAAGCAGGCGCCCATGACATCATCACGTTGCGGGTAACCCGCTCAGGGTGTGGCATCATGATGGTAAAACGCCCATCTGCCGTGGTAACGGCGGCCAGGCCATAAGGACTGCCATTCGGGTTAGCCGGATAAGTTTCGGTAATCATGCCACGGTTATTGATATAACGCATGCTGGCAATCACTTTTTCTTTATTACCCTGCTCGGCAAAATTGGCAAAGCCCTCACCGTGCGCAACCGCGATGGGCAATTGCGTTCCGGCCATATCTTTAAAGAAAATGGAAGGAGATTCGGCAATTTCCACCATAGACAGGCGGGCCTCGTATTTGGCTGACTGGTTATAAGTAAACTTCGGCCAGTGCTCTGCCCCCGGAATCATGGAAGACAGGGTAGCCATCATTTGGCAACCGTTGCAAACACCAAGAGAGAAGACATCGGGGCGGGCAAAATAAGAGGAGAACTGTTCTGCCAGCTGTTCGTTAAAGCGGATGGTACGGGCCCAGCCCTCGCCGGCCCCCAGAACGTCACCATAACTGAAACCGCCCACCGACACCAGGCCCTGCACATCAGCCAGGCTGGCCTTGCCTGACAGCAAATCGGTCATGTGAATATCGTAGGCATCGAAACCGGCCTTGGTAAACGCCCAGGCCATTTCAACATGGCTGTTACACCCCTGTTCACGCAACACCGCCACTTTAGGACGCACACCTGTATTAATAAAAGGTGCCGCAATATTTTCTTGTGGGTTGAAAGCCACTTTGGGTGAAAAACCAGGGTCTTCCTTGTCGTCCCAGCGGTTGTATTCGGCCAGTGCGCTTTCCGGGTTATCGCGACGTTTCATGATTTGATAGCTGACATCACTCCACTCTTTACCCAGATCGGCTCGGTCAAAACCGAAAATACGCTTGCCATCACGATAGAACTCGATTTGGTCTTGTGTATTCAAACCGCCAATCACATGGGAGCACAATGACAGGCCAGCGGCACGCAATACCTGCAAGACCGCATCACGATCAGAGGCCCGGACCTGAATCACTGCGCCAGCCTCTTCATTAAACAGGGCCTTGATAGTGCTTTCATCACGCTGGACCGCAACCTGTTCAGGGCGGATTTTGTAATCGCCCCAATCAGCGACACTTTGGTCAAACGTGAGCATATCCAGATTGACAGAAACCCCTGTATGACCGGCAAATGCCATTTCTGCCACCGTTGCAAACAGGCCGCCATCGGAACGGTCGTGATAGGCAAGAATACTGCCATCCTGGGCCAGCGCACGAATGGTGGCGAAGAAAGTACGCAACAGTTCGGCATCTTCAAGATCGGGTACCTCGTTACCGTACTGGTTGGTAACATGAGACAGCACTGAACCACCCAGACGGTTCTTGCCCTGCCCCAAATCGATCAGGATCAGGGCTGTATTACCCTGATCGGTAACCAGTTGCGGTGTCAAGGTTTGACGGACATCATTCACGGGTGCAAAAGCGGTCACAACCAGGGAAACTGGGGCAATCACTTCTTTTTTCTGTTCGTTTTCTTCCCAGCTGGTACGCATGGATAATGAATCTTTACCAACAGGAATAGACAGGCCAACCTGCTGGCACAGCTCACTAATGGCGGTAACCGTATCAAACAGGGCAGCATCCTGGCCTTCTACGCCACACGCTGCCATCCAGTTGGCGGAAAGCTTGATGTCTTCAAGACGGGCAACATCAGCAGCCACCAGGTTGGTAATTGCTTCGGCAATGGACATACGGCCGGATGCCGGCGGGTTGATAATGGCCAGTGGTGAACGCTCGCCCATGGCCATGACTTCACCACGATAGCCTTCATAATCGGCCAGTGTTACCGCGCAATCGGCCACCGGAACCTGCCAGGGACCAACCATTTGATCGCGGGCAGTCAGACCACCTACGGAGCGGTCACCAATCGTGATCAGAAAGGTTTTATTGGCAACGGTTGGGTGACGGATTACCTGACGTGACACCACGTCAAAATCAAGACCGGTTGCATCAACCGGCTGTTCGGTTAAGGCAACCCTTGTAACATCACGGAACATACGTGGCGGCTTGCCCAGAATAACATCAATAGGTACATCAACCGGGCGCAGGTCTTGAGCTTTGCCCAAAGAGGTCGTATTGGCTTCGCCAGGCAAGCCCTCACCATTGGTCACACGCAAAATACGTTCTTCGGTGGCCACGCCCACTACCGCATAGGGGCAACGCTCACGCTTGGCGATGGCATCAAAACGGTCAAGATCCTGTGGCAAGATGGAAAGCACATAACGCTCTTGTGCCTCGTTACTCCAGATTTCTGCCGCAGACAGGCCGGACTCTTCCAAGTGGACGCGTTTCAAATCAAAGATGGCGCCACGGCCGGCATCATTAACCAGTTCAGGGAAGGCATTGGATAAACCGCCAGCACCCACATCATGAATGGCAACAATCGGGTTGTTATCAAGCTGCTGCCAGCAGGCATCAATCACTTCCTGGGCTCGGCGCTCAAGCTCGGGATTGCCACGCTGGACGGAATCAAAATCCAGTTGGGCCGAGTTGGCACCCGCATCCATACTGGAAGCGGCACTGCCCCCCATGCCGATACGCATGCCGGGACCACCCAGCTGAATGAGCAAAGCCCCCGGAGGAATTTCATTTTTATGGGTTTGGCCGGCATCAATAGAGCCAAGGCCACCCGCCAGCATAATGGGTTTATGGTAACCCCATTGTTTACCAGCCACGGTTTGTTCGTAAACACGGAAGTACCCCAACAGGTTGGGACGCCCGAATTCATTATTGAAAGCCGCCCCGCCAATAGGGCCGTCTATCATGATATCCAGTGGTGTGGCAATGCGATCGGGGGCACCGTGAGAGTCTTTTTCCCAAGGCTGCAAGGCATCATCAAACTTGAGGTTGGAAACGGTAAAACCGGTAAGGCCGGCTTTGGGTTTGGAACCACGGCCAGTTGCGCCTTCATCGCGAATTTCACCACCGGCACCAGTTGCCGCACCCGGAAACGGTGCAATGGCGGTTGGGTGGTTATGGGTTTCCACCTTCATGAGGGTATGAGTCAGGCGTTCGTGCGACGCATAGCGGGCAGGCCCGGCCTCACCGGCCTCGGGGTAGAAACGCTGGGCAACACCCCCTTCCATAATCGCCGAGTTATCAGAGTAGGCAACGACCGTTCCCTCTGGCTGGGCTGCATGGGTTTTGCGGATCATGCCAAACAGGGTGTCTTCTTTTTCTTCTCCGTCGATTTTCCATTTGGCATTGAAAATTTTATGGCGGCAATGTTCACTGTTGGCCTGGGCAAACATCATTAATTCGACATCGGTGGGGTCGCGCCCGACCTCGTTAAATGAGGTAACCAGGTAATCAATTTCATCTTCGGACAGTGCCAGGCCCAATTCAATATTGGCAGTTTCCAGTGCCGCGCGCCCCTGTTCCTGTACGGCGATGGTTTGCAGGGGTTTGCCCTCAAGGGAACGGAACAATTCCTGGCCGTTGAAATCGGCATCAACCACGGTTTCGGTCATGCGGTCATGCAGCATGGCCGCTATTTCCGCCAGTTGTTCACTGGAAAAACGTTTTGAACCCAGCAGGCCTTTTTCAGGCACCAGGATATATTCAACACCACGTTCAATGCGTTTGATACCCGACAAACCACAGTTATGGACAATATCGGTTGCCTTGCTGGCCCATGGCGAAATAGTGCCAAGACGCGGCAAAACCCGCAAACTGATTGTATTTTTTTCGGCAACGTCCTCGGCAGCCCTGCCGTAGTCGAGCAACTGTTTCAGGCGTAATTGATCATCTTCATTCAATGACTGCTCACTGAAAACGTGGTGCTCGTAGCGGGCCACCACATCAGCCACGGGAATACCCGCTGATTTCATTTTGGAAAGAAGGCGTTCGCGCTTAAACGCAGACAACACGGAAGAACCGGGAATAAATTGGTAAATAGACACGTTTTTGTTCACAAAAAAACAAGCTGAATAGAAAGCCTCTATTTTAGCCTGCCTTGACGCCTGCCTATGGGAAAAAACCAATATGAGGAAAAATATTGCGGCGAACAGAAACCGTCACTTCCCGCTGCCTTTTTATTACAATTTGACACAAAATATCATATGTGTATCTTTTCCTGTCAGAAACAAAAAAATGCTTATAAATCAACCTCATCCAATACGTTAAGTTAACTTAACAAACAATTTAAAAAGAGATGCTAACTAGTTAATATATATACTTTTTTTGGATTCAATCCTATAATTTGCAAAAACCCTATTCTAATTATATAAATACCTTGCTATGCGAAACTACCTTAACCGAACACTATCCCTATGCCTGGGCGCATTTTGCGCCTTTAGCATACAAATAACACCCATTGTCCAGGCCCAAACGGTTGGAAAATCATTGTCTGGCCCAAACATTACGGGCTCAGCCAATACGGGTGCCTCATTACAATCTGAAGTGGCCTATGTGGTTGACCTGAACTCCAATCAGGTCCTGTTTTCAAAAAACAGCGACAGCATACGCCCCATTGCGTCTATCAGCAAGCTCATGACAGCCCTGGTTATTGCCAAAGCGCATTTGCCCATGAATGAGCAAATCCAGATAGCCGATGCCGATATCGACCGTTTCAAACACTCCAGCTCCCGTCTTAGTGTAGGCACCGTCCTTACCCGCAAAGAACTTTTGCACCTGGCCCTTATGTCCTCGGAAAACCGCGCAGCCCATGCATTGGGCCGTACTTACCCCGGTGGTATGGAAGCCTTCGTGCGTGAAATGAATGCACAGGCCCGTGCACTTGGCATGACCAGAAGCCGCTTTGTTGAACCAACCGGCCTGTCACCCATGAACGTATCGTCACCACGCGACCTGGTTCGCCTGATTCAGGCCACCTCAGCCCAACCGCTTATCAGCCAGCTGTCAACCAGCGATGACTACGAGGTTGTAACCAGCAACGGCCGTACCCAAAAATACAAAAATACCAACCGTTTAATCAGAAACAACAACTGGAAAATCCAGGTTTCAAAAACCGGTTACATTAAAGAATCAGGTGACTGCCTGGTGATGAAAACCCAAATGGACGGCCGCCCTGTTGCTGTTGTGCTGCTTAACTCACATGGCCGCTTAACCCGCTTTGCCGATGCCGTCAGGGTACGTCATTTGGTACAAAGCGATTACCCCACTTTGCTGTAAACACATCAATCAGTAATACCATCAATACCCTGGCATTACATTATTCAAATGAAAACCCCCGGTACATAAACCGGGGTTTTTATTTGCTTTTACAAAACAGAAAATTAGTGAATGGTGTCGTCGCCCGACGGGCCGGTTTCACGCAATTCCCGTTCGCCCCCTTCCGCATCACGCCAGTAGCGCAAAGGCACACAGGTTAACAGCCTTTCTATCATTCTTTTGCTTAAAACCGGATCTAGCGAATTTTTGGTTTTGTTGGCAATATCAACCGTTGCATCTCCCTGGATTTTACTAATATGGGCATGCGTATCACTGGCAAAATGGATTTTTACTTTTTCATCTTCATCGGCATGTAATAAATGAATCGTTTGCTCCAGGGAAAGCGATTCGGGCAGGCTTGCATAACGGGCTCCGAATGTAATGATCCGGCCTGCCTGGATGGTTTCCAGCTTGCTTAATTCAAGCACCACACTCCCTGCATAATTTACGCCAATCAGGGCCGTTGCCTCGGGGGCCAGGCCAAATTCTTGCTGCTTACTGTTAACCAGGGCAAGATATTTCTCATGGCTTTCCGCAACCATCTGGGCGATTTCCTGTTCGGACAACACAAGCCCCTGAAGCAGCTTGCCTTCCCATGAGTCTGGCTTGCAGGCATGTACCGCATAATGACAGACAGCAACAACCGCTGCATTTTCAAAACTCTTGCAAATTTGTTCTACCAGCACATCCAGATTCTCTTTTTGCCTGATATCATCAAGAAAAACAATAAATAATTGCCTGATGTCATTATTTCCTGGAACAAGTATTCTTTCAGTTACCAGATCTGTCATGTTGATACCTATAAAAAACTGCGTGATAATATTTAACTCTATCTTAACATTCCTATGGATTTTTCATGTCTGATTCCTTAAAACAAACCATCTCCAATGAAATTAAAAACGCCATGCGCGCCAAACAGTCAGAGCGGTTGGGGACATTGCGTTTCTTGCAGGCGGCCATCAAGCAAAAAGAAGTAGATGAACGCACGGAATTATCCAATGATGACATTCTGGCCATCATAGAAAAACAGATAAAACAGCGTAAAGAATCTATTGTCGCCTTTGAAAAAGCCGGCCGTATCGAAACGGCCGAGGCCGAAAAAGCCGAAATGGCTGTATTGTCAGAGTTCTTGCCAGAACAGGCCAGCCCCGAAGAAATTATTGCCACCATTACAGCGGCCATTGAAGAGGTTGCCGCCCAGGGCGTAACCGGCGCACCTGCCATGGGTAAAGCAATGGCCATCCTGAAGCAGAAGCTGGCCGGACGTGCCGATATGTCAGAGCTGTCAAAACAGCTTAAGGCTCGCCTGCTATAACCCACTTTCATTCCAACCAAGCCTGTCAAGGCCCGCCAATGCCCCTACCCTGTAACCGCGCTGGTGAAAACAGCTCGGTTACAGCAAGGGCAATTGCATCCCAACCTCTTCCTCTTCAACAAATTGGCTGACACCAACCCCAACCAGGCGAAACTTGTTTGACTTGATTTCATCATCAACCCTTTCCAGTAAAGAAAGCCCGGCCTGAACAAGGTGCTCTGGCATGTGTAAAGGGACTGAAAAGGTTTTTGACCGGGTAATGATTCTGAACGCATTGGTTTTCAGTTTCAGGGTAACCGTACAGCCAAATTTTTTCTTTCGGACCAACTGGCCCCAAAGCCGCTCACACAAAAGTATCAAAGGCTGGTTTATCTCGCCGAACGGGATATCCTGTTCAAAAGTGGTTTCCGTGGAAACCTGCTGTGCTACCTGATTAGGCTCAACCGGCCGCTCATCCACGCCTCGGGCCAGGTTATATAAACGACGGCCATACCTGCCAAAATGATACATTAGCTCGGCTTCGCTATACCCAAGCAAATCATTTACCGTAAACATATTCAGACGATGAAATTTGGCAAGGGTTACTTTACCCACCCCCGGAATTTTCTGTAAGGGCAAAGGCAGCAGGAAGGCCTGTACCCTGGAAGGCGGTATCACAAAAATGCCATTGGGTTTACGCCAGTCCGAGGCAATTTTGGCAAGAAATTTATTGGGCGCCACACCGGCCGATGCCGTTAACCCCGTCACATCAAGAATTTCCGCCCGAATGGCATTGGCAACCGCTGTTGCCGAAGGCAGGTTTTTAAAGTTGGCAGTCACATCCAGATAGGCTTCATCCAGCGACAAGGGCTCAATAAGGTCGGTATAACGTGCAAAAACAGACCTGATCTGGCTGGAAACAGCACGGTACAACGGAAATTGCGGGGCAATATATATGGCCTGCGGACACAAAATCCTGGCCTTTGCCACAGACATGGCCGATCGCAAGCCGTATTTTCTTGCCTCATAAGAGGCGGCACAAATGACCGAACGCCCACTATCCCAGGCAACAACAACCGGCTTGCCTTTTAATGACGGGTTTTCTCTTAACTCGACAGAGGCGTAAAAAGCATCCATATCAACGTGTATTATTTTACGCATCAAGAATAAGAAACCTTAAATTCGATTACAATAGAAGCTGACACAGTCCAAATTTCTTTCAATATTTAAACCTATTATAAATCATGAAAAAAAACATATACCTGCTTGCCATCGTGGCCCTGCTGGCCGCCTGCTCAAACAATAAAGGGCACTATCAAGGAGCACCTGCGGTTCCTTCCGATGCCCCTCCTCCAACGAATTTAATGACACCTCAATAAGCGGCAGCACCAGGCTATGGAACTGCAAAGTACACTTATCCGCTCTCTTGAGCATGGTATTGAAATCCAGTGTGATGTAGAAAACCTGTCACTGAATATTTATTTCATTCTGGGTGATACCGACTTTGAGGAAATCACCCGGTTTATTCCCGCCAGTCGCTTTGAGCAAGGCAACGATATTCATGTCGGCTCGCTCAATGAGTCGCAAGACCTTGAAGATGAAATTGAATCCATTCTGGCAAACATGAATACCGAAGACACCGTTGTTTTTTTCTGTGCTGATGAAAACAGCTACCACACCGGGCTTGATTTCCTGAATTACCAGGGCTCACGCGATTTTATCCAACCCAACTAATTTCACAACCATCGCCTTCGGGCGATTTTTTTATGCGCCTGCTTGCCAAGCTGGCGAACGGCATATTGCCCGCTTAACAGCTCAGTCACAAACACTGAAGGGTTATTGGCTGGATAAAGCAGATAGACATGTTGCCTGGCACGGGTTAATGCCACGTAAAACAAACGCCTTTCTTCTGCCTGGACAAAACCCTCTGCTTCAGGCAGTAAAGCCTCCAGCATAATATCGTTTTGTTTTCCCGACGGGAAACCAAACTCACCGTTATGCAGGCCCAGCACAATGACGTAATCAGCTTCTTTGCCTTTTGAGGCATGCACGGTTTCACAACGCAATGTAAAACCGGGGAAGTCCCGCTGCAAGGCAGCCAGGGCTGCCCCGGATAATAACAAATGCCTGAACCGGCTTAGAATAAGCACAGTCCCCGTCTTTTTTATATTTTCCTGCCTGATGTTTTCCAATACAAATGAAACTCCATAAGCTTCATCAAGCAGGCTCACTGCCGGTTCCTGCTGATGTACAACCGTTGTCAGGTTTTTACGTATCTGGGCCGGGTTTTGCAATACAAAGCGGCTGGCCACTTCTGCCAGCCGGTTATTGAAACGAAATGTCTGGCATAGCGCAACACACCGGGCCTTGCCAAACCAGGACTCAAAAAACGAGGTATATCGAATATCGCTACCCGCAAAACGATAAATTGCCTGCCAGTCATCACCCACACAAAACAGGCGGGCCGCCGGATTCTGCTCACGTATTGCCTTGATTAAGGCATAACGTGACGCAGACATATCCTGGAATTCATCTATTAAAATATCTGTCCACAACACCTTATAACGTTTTTGTTTGACGTACTTTTCTGCCCGGCCAATCATTGTTTCATAATCAATTTGCCTGTTTTTATGTAAATGTGCCTCATAGGCCTGCAGCAAGGGTGATACCAGCTCCAGCAACAGCTTTTGATAACGGCTGGCATAATCCGGTTTCATTTGCAGGGACTGCCGCAACCCGGCCAGCTTCCCATTACCTGATTTCACGCCCTGCAACACAGCGTACAATAAATTTAGCAAACGTGTTAAACGTGATGAAGAGCGCAACAGCTGTTTCACGTTCAATTTCAGTGAAGAAGGGAAAGGTAAATTGAGCGCCACGCAAAGATGATTGGTAAAAGGATTGTCACCTGCCAGACTGGCTTCGTTCTCATAGAACTCAAGCAAAAAAGACTGGTTAACACGGTGTATTTCCCGCAACCTGTTCCGGTAATGCCACAAGTGTTTGTATTGTGAAATTTGCTGTTCCGCCACATCATAAATTTCTATATAACAATTATGGTCGGGCAAATAAAAACAGCAGCGGTAAGGCTCATAAGGCCGGATATACACATCTTTATAATAATGTGCCCGATAGCTATAGCGTATTCCCAGCAAAGCCAGGGCATTGGCACATTGCAGCTCGCTTATATTTTTTACATAATCATCGTTAAAGGTTCTGAACGAAGATTGCCGTAAATACGCCTCGTAGTCTTCAGTCACTGAAAAGCAGGATCGAAGCCGGGGTTTGATTTCATAACCGTCAAAATAGGAAAGCACCTGTCTGGCATAATTATTTGAATTTTCAAGCAAGGCATAAAACTCATTTTCCAGGAACGCTTGCAGCAAAAGTTCATTGTCCAGTTCAGACAAACCGATATTTGAACCCTCAACCTGTTTTAATATATTCAGGCCAAGACTGTGAAAAGTCCTGACTTCAATTTTTTGTGTTGAAGCCCCGCCACCGGGATGGGTATTTACCTGCCTGGATTGTGTGCCCATGCGTTCAGCCATTTCCGTGGCGGCTTCTTTGGCAAAAGCCAGCATCAGGATTTGCCCGGGCAATGCTTTGCCACTGGCAAGCAAATAGGCCGCCCGCCCGGCAAGGGTACTGGTTTTACCGGTACCGGCCCCCGCCAGAACCAAGGTATTCAGTGCATTGGACACACAGGCAGTCCGCTGCCCGGTGGAAAGCGGCTGTTTTTCTATCCTGTCAAATAAAGCCTGATAAGCGAATAATTCCCGCTTGATGAAATCTTCCTGCAATGCAGTCATATAGCCCCCTGATTTTCCTGAGTTTTTGATTCTAAATGGAAAATCTATTAGGGAAACGGGGAAATGACTGAATATATCCTGCCCTGTTTTAATACCTTTATGGCATTAAAAAGTTGACCTCCTCCGCAGCCTCTCGCTAACGCTCGGCCCCAAGGGGGAAAGGAGGAGAGAAGATCAAAGCCTTAGCCGTTATTTTAAAAACCTTGCCCGGGCTGAAATTGAAATGCCCGCCTTTAAGGCGGGCATATGGACTGCCTGGGTTATTTGGTTAAAAAACCAAGTCAGGCGAGTACCGAAGACGTGTCTTATTTAGGTGTTGACAAATCCTGTACTGGTGCAGAACCCTGTGGTGCCATTGGCATAGCGCTTGCAGCGGGCGCCGCCGGAACGATACTTCCTGTGGCTTCCTGAACGACTTCCACCCGGCCATCAGGGTGTACAACTTTGCGAGTGGTGGTACCATCCTGGACAGAACCGGCAGGAACTGCCTGTGTACTTAAATTATACTGCTGGGCTTGCTCGGGTGTCACCCTAATTGTTGTTTCTGTTATACGCAAAGTAGGCTCAACATACATATCCTGTGATTTTGCCCATGCGGAACGCGTATCTCTTTCCTGAGCCTGAACCACTGCTGAAGCTGTCAGGGCTATTAAAGCCGAAATAACATATTTTTTCATCATGAATTCCTCAATAAGCGTTGCATGGATTTATATTAACAATTGCCACAATACCAATCGCAACAAAATGAAACAAAAAGAATATAAACCACTCAATTTTATTTGTATTGAATATATTGAGTGCTTATATAAAACCATTTTAAACTATTAATATGGTACAGAACGAATACCTTAAAATTATTTACTATGCTTTTCTTGATTAAAACACGATAATTTTATTAATTAAAAGCCAAAAGCTTAAATTATTTTCGTTACAATGCCATTTGTCCCATGGAGATGAATTTATGAAAAAAATACTGTTTGTACTTTTCCCCATAATGCTGGCAGGCTGCGCCTCCAGTGGAATTGATATTGTTGACAGAAATAATTTTGGTGCCAAGTGTTCTGCCAATGCCAACACCCCTCCAGATTGGGCAGCGTGCATGCAAACAGCCCAGGCAACCTGCAAACCCCAATCGGTTATTAATGCGGCGCAACATTCCCCCACCGGTACAGGCAACCCTGACGACGCCTATTTCATGACATTCCAGTGCCAATAGTTAAAACTTGCAGCATATGGCACAGGCATTCTTTAGTGGAAGAATGCCTGTGCCATATGGTTTCCACTTAAACAAATTATTACCCGCCTTTAACCAAACACCACAAACTGGTTATTTCTGCCATCCTGGCAACATGAAGCGGGTCGGTGGTATCGGCTGTTTTTGCATGCTGCGGTTTAATATCATATCGTTCAAGCACCCGCAAATTTGCCTCACTTATCCAGTCAAGCAGCTCTTTCCTGGTACGCAGGCCAAGATGCTCGGCCAAATCGGAAATAATCAGCCATCCCTGCCCGTTTTCATTCAAATGCCCGCAAAGTCCCTGCAGGAAACCTTTCAGCATTGCGCTATCGGGGTCATAAACAGCCTGTTCAAGTGACGACGACGCCTTTGCCGGCAACCAGGGCGGGTTGCAAACAATCAGGTCTGCCTTGCCTTCCGGAAAAAAAGCACAATGTTCAAGTGTAATTTGGGTTTGGCAACCGCTTTGCCCTATGTTAAACCGTGCGCATTCAATGGCCCTTTCCTGCATATCCGTGGCAATAATATGCTGAACCCCACGCTTTGCCAGAATAATGGAAAGAACCCCTGTGCCGGTGCCTATATCAAAAGCGGTTTTACAGGGAACGGGCAACGGCGCCTCTTTCACCAGCTTAAGATATTCCCCCCTGACGGGCGAGAACACACCATAAAACGGGTAAATAGAACCTCCTGTTTCAGCAATGGGCACGCCGTTTTTACGCCATTCAAAAGCACCAATAACCCCCAATAACTCCCGCAGGGAAATAACAAATGTCGTGGTATGGGCATATACCTGTTCACAAGCCTGTTGTATATTGGGCGCACGGCGCAATGCCAGCTCAAAGCCCGGATCAATCCTGACCAAAACCATACTTAACAATTTTGCCCGTTGCGCCTGAGACAAACGGTATAAATTAAAGATATCACGGATATTTTTATGGGCACTGTTTTTTTCTTTCTTTTTAAGTGCTTTTTTGTTTAACCGGCGTGTCATGGCCTGCAGCAACTGCCGGGCATTATGATAATCGCCCTGCCATAATAAACCCGTACCCTCATGGGCCAGTTTAAGGGCTTCATCGGCAGTCAGGCTATCATCAACAACAAGAATGTTTTTGGGTGGCTTTGCCCCGTTTTCCGAATGCCACAAGGCGGTATGCTGAGTCTGGTTTTCTTGCCATGAAATTGATGGGGACATAATGCCAACTAAAAATTACTGAATGCGAAACAGCAATATTGACATGTAAATAC
>JAAYHN010000080.1 GCA_012735395.1 Alcaligenaceae bacterium
TGATTACCATCGAAACCAGCCGTTCCGACATGGAGTTGCTTGATGCATTCGAGAGCTTCCAGTACCCCAATGAAATTGGCCCTGGTGTATATGACATTCATTCGCCCAACATACCAACCGAGCAGCATATTATTGACCTGATGAAAAAGGCCGCTGAGCGTGTGCCGGCAGAACGCCTTTGGGTGAACCCAGATTGCGGTTTGAAAACGCGTCAATGGGCTGAAGTCATTCCGGCCCTGGGCAATATGGTTGCTGCCGCCAAGGTTTTGCGCGCAGACGCCTAGTCAGATTAGCTTTTTTTTGTCATCAGTCCCGGCTATATTCCGGGGCTTTTTCGTGAAAAATTTAATCCACATTAATATCAAATTAATATTTAAGCATAAAACAAATCCGGGTTTTATCTGGTAAATGAGAGTGACAGATCACAATGAATAAAGAGTTTGCATTTAGTATTAAACGTATTTCTTTCGATGAGAATTATCATCCGGCAGACAATACACGCCTGACAACGAATTTTGCCAATTTGGCCAGAGGCGATAGCCGCCAACAGAATTTGCGCAATACCTTAACAATGATTGATAACCGCTTCAATGACCTGGCCGATTGGGATAACCCCGAAGGTGACCGTTATTCGGTGGGCCTTGATATTATTTCAGTGGATGTGGATATTGAAGGCAAGGGGGTGCCCTTTCCCGTGATTGAAATCTTGAAAACGACTATCTTTGATAAAAAAGACAATAAACGCATTGAAGGCATTGTAGGGAATAATTTTTCTTCTTACGTGCGCGATTATGATTTTAGTGTCTTGCTACCTGCACATAATAAAGATAAAGCTGAATTCAGTCTGCCCGAGAATTTTGGTGATTTGCACGGAAAGTTGTTTCAGTGTTTCTTGAACTCGGATGTTTACAAAGAACACTTTAAGAAATTACCGGTTATATGCTTAAGCGTCGCCTGCAGCAAGCGCTATCACCGGACTGAAAACCGGCATCCGGTATTGGGGGTAGAGTATCAGCAAAATGCGTACTCGCCAACCGATCAATATTTTGAAAAGATGGGGATGCAGGTTCGTTATTTTATGCCTGAAAACAGTGTGGCACCGTTGGCCTTTTATTTTTGTGGTGATTTGCTGAATGATTATACGTATCTTGAGTTGATCAGTACCATCAGCACGATGGAAACATTCCAAAAAATTTACCGGCCTGAAATTTATAATGCCAATGCGGCGGCAAGTAAATGCTATCAACCCAGTTTGACAAACCCCGATTATTCATTAACCCAAATTGTGTATGACCGGCAAGAGCGTAGCCAACTGGCGATAGCGCAGGGCAAGCTGACTGAAGAACATTTTATGAAACCCTACAAAACCACGCTTGAGCAATGGGCGGCCGGTTACGCACTTTAATGAATAAAAAAAGAGACTTACGATGAAAAAATTATTACCGACTTCGACCGCCGGCAGTTTACCTAAACCTTCCTGGCTGGCCCAACCCGAGACACTTTGGTCGCCCTGGCGATTACAGGATGAGCAATTGCTTGAAGGCAAACAAGATGCGTTGCGTTTGTCATTGCAAGAGCAAGAGACGGCGGGTATTGATATCATCAGTGATGGTGAGCAAACCCGCCAGCATTTTGTGACCACGTTTATTGAACACCTTAGCGGGGTTGATTTTGAAAAGCGTGAGACGGTCAGGATTCGTGATCGCTATGATGCCAGCGTTCCTACCGTGGTGGGGGCCGTGGCTCGCACAAAGCCCGTTTTTGTTGAAGACGCCCGGTTTTTGCGCGGGCAAACCAAACAGCCTATCAAGTGGGCCTTGCCGGGTCCCATGACCATGATTGACACGCTGTATGACAATCACTATAAAAGCCGCGAAAAACTGGCCTGGGAATTTGCCAAAATCCTTAACCAGGAAGCGAAAGAGTTAGAGGCGGCGGGTGTAGATATCATCCAGTTTGACGAGCCCGCCTTTAATGTGTTCTTTGATGATGTGAATGATTGGGGGATTGCGACGCTTGAGCGGGCCATCGAAGGGTTGAAGTGTGAAACTGCCGTGCATATTTGCTATGGTTACGGCATTAAAGCCAATACCGACTGGAAAAAAACGCTGGGCTCAGAGTGGCGCCAATATGAAGAATCTTTCCCCAAGCTGCAAAAATCCAAGATAGATATTATTTCTCTGGAATGCCAGAATTCCCATGTTCCCATGGATCTTATTGAGCTTATCAGGGGCAAGAAAGTGATGGTTGGGGCGATTGACGTGGCAACGAACACCATTGAAACACCTGAAGAGGTTGCCAATACCCTGCGTAAAGCGCTGCAGTTTGTTGACGCCGACAAGCTTTATCCTTGTACCAATTGCGGGATGGCACCTTTGCCCCGTGAAGTGGCCAGAGGCAAGTTGCATGCTTTAAGTGCGGGTGCAGAAATCGTCCGCAAAGAACTCTCGATTTAGCGAGGGCTGACCACTCCCAATGCAGGGCATGGAAATGCATACCTGCTTCCATTCTCTGCATGAAAGCGCAAACGCCCAACCCGGTATTTTTCATGATTTACCGGTGTTTTTCGTACTTGTTCCCAACGCTCCTGCGTGGGAACGCAGAAAAGTATAGAATTTAGGCTGCTATTAAAAATAGAGTGGGAGTAACTCCAGGTGTCACTGGCAGACAGGCATGAA
>JAAYHN010000006.1 GCA_012735395.1 Alcaligenaceae bacterium
GCACTCATTACTGGAAAAACCCTATTCATTAGGCATGGGCAGACCCATGCCAAACCGGATTCACCATGACTGAAACTTTACGCTTTCCTGCAGGGCTTTATGGCATTACCCCTGCATGGGAAGATATCAACAAGCTCTACCCCGCAATAGAACAGGCCTGCGAGGGCGGGATGCGCGTCTTGCAATGGCGCCGCAAAAACACCCCTTTCGAGACCGCCCTGGAACAAGCCGCCAAAGTAGCTGAAATCTGCCAACGATATGGCACCCTGTTTTTCATTAACGACGACTGGCAACTGGCGCTGGCCCTTAATGCCGATGGCGTCCACCTGGGCCGCGAAGATGCCGACCCGGCTTTTGTAAGGCAGGAAGCGGCCCGCCAGAACCGGGCCAAGCCCTTGCTGATTGGTGTTTCCTGCTATAACGACCTGGCAAACGCCCAACAGGCCATTGAACTGGATATGGACTACATTGCCTTTGGCGCCCTGTTCCCCTCCCAGGTCAAACCCGAAGCGGAAAAAGCCTCCCTTGCGCTTTTTGCCGCTGCCAAACAATTATTGCCGGCCGGGACACCCCGGCCCGCGCTGGTGGGCATTGGCGGCATTGACATTCACAATGCCCAAAGCGTCATTAATGCCGGAGCCGACAGCATTTCCGTCATTTCCGGCCTGTTTGAACAAGCCGACATCCGCCAGACCGCCATGGCCCTTTCCAACCTTTTCAAGAACTGAAACTCATGTCACGCAACGAAGAACTTTTTACCCGCGCCAATAAAACCATCCCCGGTGGAGTGAACTCCCCCGTCCGTGCCTTCCGCTCGGTAGGTGGCACCCCCCGCTTTATTACCAAGGCCAAAGATGCCTTTATCTGGGATGCTGATGGCAAGCAATACATAGATTACCTGGGTTCCTGGGGCCCGGCCATTGTGGGCCATGCCCACCCGGAAGTGGTTAAAGCCGTGCAGGATGCCGCGCTTAACGGCCTGTCTTTTGGCGCCCCTACCGAAGGGGAAATCCTGCTGGCCGAAGCCATTATCAAGCGCCTGCCTTCAATGGAACAGGTACGCCTGGTCAGCTCGGGCACCGAGGCCACCATGAGCGCCATCCGCCTGGCCCGTGGTGCCACCGGTCGCGCCAAAATCATCAAATTTGAAGGCTGCTACCATGGCCATGCCGACAGCCTGCTGGTTAAAGCCGGTTCCGGCCTGCTCACCTTTGGCAACCCCACCTCGGCTGGCGTACCCCCCGAGTTTGTAAAACACACCATTGTGCTTGACTTTAACGACCTTGACGCCGTTAGCAATGCCTTCAAAGAATACGGCGATGACATTGCCTGCATTATTGTAGAACCCATTGCCGGCAACATGAACCTGATCAAACCGGCCCCCGGCTTCCTGCAAGGCCTGCGTGAGCTGTGCACACAATACGGCGCCCTGCTGGTTTTTGATGAAGTCATGACCGGTTTCCGTGCCGGCCCGCAAGGCGTGCAAGGCTTAAGCGGCGTCACTCCCGACCTGACCACCCTGGCCAAGGTCATTGGCGGTGGCATGCCGGTAGGCGCTTTTGGCGGCCGTGCCGATATCATGCAGCATATTGCGCCATTGGGCGCGGTGTACCAGGCGGGTACACTTTCCGGTAACCCGGTATCCGTTGCCGCTGGCCTGGCCACCCTGGATATCCTGGGCCGCCCCGGTTTCTATGAAAACCTCGAAGCGCAAACCCAAAAACTGGTTCAGGGACTGACAGAGCGCGCCAAAGCCGCAGGCGTTCCGTTCAGCGCTGATTCTGTGGGCGGCATGTTTGGCCTTTACTTCCGCGACAGCATCCCAACCAGCTTTGCCGAAGTATCCGACTCAAACACTGAAGCCTTCAAAGTGTTTTTCCACGCCATGCTTGACCAGGGCGTTCATTTGGCCCCGTCGGCCTTTGAGGCCGGTTTTGTGTCGGCGACGCATACTGATGAAATCATTGCCAAAACCCTGGAAGCGGCTGAAAAAGCGTTTGCGGCTATTTGATTGATTTTTGCCGGCATGCGATTTTTTTAATGCATGTCCGGCATTTACCCGTTAAACTTAAGGGTATTCCATAATATCCTAGGGGTAGATACGCAGAATGGCTGTTAATCTTCATATTCCCAGCGAAGCAGAAATTTTTCCTGTAGCAGGCGTTGAAATCGGCGTTACCGAAGCCGGTATCAAAAAAGAAAGCAGAAAAGACCTGACTGTTTTCAAATTCAGCCCAGGTACTGCTGTTGCTGGTGTTTTTACCAAAAACCGTTTCAGAGCTGCACCTGTCCAAATTTGTGAATCACGTCTTCAGGCCGGTCACGATATCCGTGCCCTGCTTATTAACACAGGCAATGCCAATGCCGGCACCGGTGCCGATGGCCTTGAGCGCGCATTAACAAGCTGCAAGGCATTAGCCAAAGAACTGGGCATCCTCGAAGAGCAGGTACTGCCTTTTTCCACCGGCGTTATTCTTGAGCCCTTGCCTAGCGACAAAATCATTGCCGCCCTTCCCCAGGCCATTAATGCCCTTGGGAAGAATGAATGGCTGAAAGCCTCTCATGGCATCATGACCACCGATACCCTGCCTAAAGTCAGCTCCAAACAAATAGAGGTTGATGGCAGAACCGTCACTTTTACCGGCATCAGTAAAGGCGCTGGCATGATTCGCCCCAATATGGCAACCATGCTGGGTTTCCTGGCCACCGATGCCGATATTGACCCTGAATTACTGAAATCCCTCACCCTTGAGGTGGCCAACCAGTCTTTCAATCGCATCACGGTTGACGGCGACACGTCCACCAACGATTCTTTCATTGTGATTGCCACCGGCCAAAGTGGCGTGCAAATAGACAGCACCAGCAGTCCTCACTACGAAACCATCAAAGCAGAGCTCACCAACATTGCCCGTGAACTGGCCCAGAAAATCGTGCGTGATGCCGAAGGCGCCACCAAATTCATGACCATCCGCATTGAAGATGCCGCCGACAGCGAAGAGGCCCTTAAGGTAGCCTACGCTATTGCGCATTCTCCGCTGGTTAAAACCGCTTTTTATGCCTCCGACCCTAACCTGGGCCGTATCCTGGCCGCTATCGGCTATGCCGGCATAGAAGATCTTGATGTTGCCAACATCAATCTCTGGCTTGGCGACGTCCTGGTTGCCGAAAACGGTGGCCGCTCGCCTGCCTACAAAGAAGAAGACGGGCAGCGTGTCATGAACGAAGCCGAAATCCTGGTACGAGTTTCACTGGGTCGCGGCAATACGGCAGAAACCGTTTACACCTGCGATTTCTCTCACGATTATGTCAGCATCAATGCTGATTACCGCTCTTAACCAGAAGCCATAACCATGTCTTCTTCGCAAAAGCCGGTTACGCCCGCCGTTAACCGGCTTTTGCCTGACAGCCCCCAAGCGGCAGCCCTTACACAATCCTGGCGTGACCTGCACTGGTTGCTGCATTCCCCTGCGCTGCTGGCCCCCGGTTTTTCTGCCACGTACCCACCTGCGGTTTTCCCCGAATATTGCCTGCAGCAAATCAAGCAATGGATGGAGCAGGAACAGGAACACCCCGCAACCCTTAACAACCGTTTTGAATTCCAGTTTCGACGGCTTGGCCTGTATGCCGAAAAGCTCCTGAAAACAGGACTGGAGCAGTGTGCCGATATCCAGCTGTTACTGGATCACTTCCCGATTCATCTGGAACAGGCACAAGCAAACTCCCCTAAAAAAAGCCGGCAAACACTGGGAGAGGTTGATTTCATCTGGCAAGACCGGCAAAGCAGGGAAATTTTCCACTGGGAACTGGCCGTCAAGCTCTACTTATACGTGCCCCAGTCAGAAGCACCGGAGTTGGACCAGGAACCACACGGGCAAAACGAATTTCACCGTTTGGTTGGTACCCAGCTAAAAGACACCCTATACAAGAAAACACAGCGCCTGTTTACCCACCAGCTGTTATTGGCTTCCCACCCCCAAATTACCCAGGCAATTGGCAACAATGTGGATCACGCCTGTCCCTACCTGAGAGGATGGCTGTTTTACCCCTTGCAAACCCAAGCCTGGGACAGTTATTTATATCCCAACAAAGCCACCATGAGCCAGCTTAACCCTGCACACAATAAAGGCTGGTGGCTGCGCCTTCCCCATTTTCTGGCTCGCCTGCACCAACAGCCGGTGACTGTACGCTGGGCTATCCTGCCCCGTTTGCACTGGCTGTCACAGGCACAGGTCCCGCAGGACCAAACCCTTGACGCCGTACAGCTGCAGGCTAAACTTGAGCGACACTTCACCCTTTCCACGCCCACCGAGGCATCGCCAACGCCCCGTTTCCCGCCCGAACCCTTATTATTGGCCGCCCTGCAGGAAAGCACGCGTTACCCTGGCTGTTATGAAGAGATTCACCGGGGTTTTGTCAGCAGCCAAACCTGGGCCCGTGCCTGAAAGCCACAGCAAAACCATCCAAAAACACTTTTATTGCCATCA
>JAAYHN010000081.1 GCA_012735395.1 Alcaligenaceae bacterium
ACCAGTTGTTCTTTATTACCCAGCCCTACCGTATGACGCAGCCAGGCCCGTACGGATTGCGCGGTTGCAAATTCGGCCCCTACCCAGACAAAACGGCTGTCGTCGGCGGGGATATTGCAACTTTGAACGGCATCGGCCAGCAAGGTCGTGGTGCCTGCAACGGCATTGCCACGATGCAGCCATTGCACCGTCATGCCCTTTGGCATATCCAGCGTGATTTGGTCACTGGCGCTTTGTACTTCAATAATCACCCTGCCCATCGTGTCGGCAGGCAATGATTCACCAATCCGGGCAATGGCCGGCAATGCCGTTTCATCTCCAGCCAGCAGCATCCAGCGACGGGCAGGAGCGGTACGTCCGCCTGTTCCCGACATGCCTATCTGCTGGCCGGGTTTTGCCTGCCCGGCCCAGCCTGAACCGGGCCCTGCATCTGCATGCAGCACAAAATCAATATCAAACCAGCCTTCTGCCGCATTGATGCGGCGAATGGTATAGGTACGCATATCAAGGCGTTTGTCTCCGGCAGGGAATTGCGGCACGCCATTGGCTGCCAGCGTTGGCCACTCGGGGTTTTCCACCCCGGTCTGGGGCAGAAGAAGCTTGCAATGAATGTTGTCGTTACTCTCAAAACGGGACAGATTATCGGCACGGAAACGTACCCGTCGCAAATGCGGCCCAATATTGGATACTGCAGCTACCGTTACCACACGGAAAGAAGGCGGGTACTGTAGCTCGATTTTGTCGCCGTCCCACTGAATGGCTTGCGCCTCGCACTGGCTGAATTCCTGGATATGGTAAAAAACCAGCATGCGGCCTTCGTACAGGGAGCTTGGGGACACGGACTGTACCGTTGCCTGCAGGCTGTTTTCCCGGGCCTGCAGGGTAATTTGCGTATTGGCATAATCTATATGCCAGGCATTGTCTTTTTGCAAGGCGTGAAGGTCATGCTCACGCAAATGTGCCAGCATGGATGCCAGCACGTTTTCGGCATCAATATCGTGAACCGTTGTGCTTTTCTGAAACTGTGTCATTAAATCGTATCCTGTTGTTTAGCGGTCATGTCGGCTTGCGTGGCAAGCGCATCCACAAGTACAAAAGGGCGCCCCTGCTCACAGGTCCTGACCCGTGCCTGGACGCCCCAGACTTCCCTTAGTGTGGTATTGGTAATAATTTCATTGGGCGCGCCAAAAGAATGAATCTGCCGTTTGTGCAAAATGGCAATCCGGTTGGCCCATTGTGCGGCCAGCGCCAGATCATGCAACACTACCATCACGATCCGCCCTTCATCGGCCAGGCGGCGTGCCACATTCATCACCTGCCATTGATGGGCCAGGTCAAGCGCACTGACCGGCTCATCCAGCAAAAGAACGGGACTGCCACGCACCACGGCCTGTGCCAGGGCTGCCAGTTGCCGCTGCCCTCCTGACAATTCATACAAGGGGCGCAAGGCCAGATCACCAATTCCCAGGTGTTCTATCATGCGCAAGGCATCAAGCTCGTCGTTTTTATGCACACCGGGCTGCCCGCAACGCAATGCCACCAGCGTCGCTTCCAGCACGGTTAGGGTGCTGCTTTCAGGTACGGACTGTGGCATGAAACCGATATGTTCCACCCGTTTTCTGAGTGGCCAGCCAGACCAGTCATCATCACCGTAACGGATACGGCCCGCTGCAGGCACCAGGCCTGCAATGGCTTTGAGCAAAGTGGATTTACCGGCGGCATTGGGTCCAACCAATGCAACCAGCTCTCCGGGCCGGATATTTTCCAGGTTTACGCCTGACAGCACCTCACGCTGCCGGTAATGCACATGCAGCTGTTCCACACTCAGGACTGGCGCTTCGCTCATATGCGTTCTCCGCTACGGCGCAAAATGAGCCCCATGAAAACCGGCAGACCAACCAGGGCGGTCACAATCCCGATCGGCAAGATAATACCGGTAATCAATGATTTGCTCACGACAGAGGCCAATGCCACTAAAGCCGCACCAATCAGTACACTGGCAGGCAGCAAATGACGATGGCCATCACCCACAATCATGCGGGCCACATGCGGTGCAACCAGGCCCACAAAACCCACGACGCCCACGAAAGCCACGGCCGTGGCGGCAAGCAGGCTGATCCGTATCAATGCCCAGCGGCGCAGGGATGGTACATCAATACCAAAACTGCGGGCACGGTCTTCACCCAGCCGCAAGGCTGTCAGCTGACCCGCCGCTTTCCATGAAAAAGGAAATACCAGAACCAGGATGCCTGCCATGATCGCAACACTGCTCCAGTCTGCGCGTGCAAGGCTGCCCATGCTCCAGAACACCAGTTGCTGCAATGCATCTTCACTGGCCATGAATTGCAATAAGGACAGCAAGGCATTGGCGGAAAACCCAATCGCAATCCCGAAAAGCACCAGTGTTTGTGCCTGTGCGCCACGCCATTGCGCCAGAAACTGCAACAACATGAGTGAAGTCAAGGCAAATACAAACGCATTGACCGGTACCAGCCACATGGCACTGCTGCCAATCACGCCCCAGTCAAGCACAATGGCCAGCGCTGCACCCAATGCTGCCGATGACGATACCCCCAGGGTAAACGGTTCGGCCAGCGGGTTGTTCAGGATGGTTTGCATCTCGGTACCGGCCAGTGCCAGCGCGCCACCCACCAGCAATGCCATCAATGCCACCGGCAAACGTACATCCCATAGCACGACCTGCATGGGTACGCTTAATGTATCAGGCTGCCATAAACCCTGAAGCACCTGCAAGGGGGATAAGGCGGCAGTGCCGCTGAAAAGGTCGGCAAGCACGGCAATCACTGCCAGCAGCGCAAGCAATGCCACAATCCGGTTACGCCGCTGTACGATACGACGGTGTTGAAGCCACCGCGTATGGATAATCGCTGTTTCCGCTTCGGATTGACTGGGTGTATATTCAATTTGCATCAGCGTGCCTTTTACTCTGTGTCCGGTGTAATCCAGAAGATGCCATCCAAGGGCTTGTTCATGAAACGACGGTTAAGCTCGGCCAGGGTTGCGGCAGGATCAACGTCACTGAACAGTTCAGGATGAAGCCAGGTGGCAATCAGCTCCAGATTAATAATTGGATATCCGCTATGCCAGATACCATAGGTGTGCCGCTGGCGTACTGCGGACGTTTGCGCCAGCCCGGTGCGCCGGATAACCCGCTGCAAACTGGCACGGCTGGCTTTTGCATCCACCCCTGGTCCAAGCAGCAGGCCACCACGGTTTTCAATGTGCCGGCCACCTGTCCCGATATAAATAGCCGGATCACTGGTAATGACATATTCAGCACTCAGCTGGCCCGACAAACCTTCAACAATTTCACTGCCAATCAGTTTGCCGCCGGCCATCAATACCAGATCACCCATCAGCACACCAGCACCTACCGACATGCAGCAGGGGGCGCTACCGGCATGAGGTTCCATCAGGACGGCAGGCAGGCTTGCCTGCCGGTTCCTGAGTGCCTCCACCCGTGACGTAATGCGGTGCACATGTTGCGTGAAAAACTCGGCCACTTCTTTGCCACGCTGTTCACGCCCGATCAGAATCGCCATTTTCTCAAGACCTTCGGTAGGATTCTGCTGGCGAAGATCGGCCTCCAGGTCAAGTATCGCTACCGGGATACCGGCCTTGCCAAGCCGTTCGATGGTTTGCGTGGCATTCCTGAAATAATGATCCAGTACCACCAAATCCGGCTCAAGCGCAATCAATGCTTCCGCACTCAGGTTCTGCGGGCCATCAATCACCATTTTCCTGATCCGGTCAAAAGCTTCCGGATCAATACTGCGCCAGTGATTCAGCGTGTGCTTGTCCAGTCGCCAATGATTCCAGCCAACTATGCGCCGGGCCGGATTTTCTTCAAGCATGGCCATGATGGTGAAATCTCCCGGCGTGGAAAAAAAGATCCGCTGCGCCG
>JAAYHN010000082.1 GCA_012735395.1 Alcaligenaceae bacterium
ATTGATATGTATCTACGATCTGCCGAATAGGCACCTGCTATTGTTGTTATTATTTTCATAAGTCATTTTTTATCAGGGATTTACCATGAATGAAGATATTCAACTGGACGCACGTTCTCTTCCTCCACCCGAACCCATGGAGCGGGTTCTGGAGCTGCTTCCCCAAATTGATGATGGCAAACGCCTGCGCCTGCTGATTGACCGCGAACCCCTTCCCCTGTTTCGCATACTGGAAAGCGAGCAGTTTGAGTACAGCATCCGCAAGCAACCCGATTATTCATATGAAGTCATGATCTGGAAAAAAGGATAATGCAACGTGCCCTGACGTTTGAACGCATGCCGGGCTTTATGGCCCCCATGCGCTTCTTTCTGGTCACACCACTATTTTTGCTGGTGGCCGCCCTTATGCTGCTGTTTACCGGCCCCGATGCCTGGTTAAGCCGCTGGACACCCGTCACCTTAAGCCTGACCCACCTCTTCACGCTGGGTATTGTTACCATGAGCATGGCCGGCTCGCTAATCCAGATCCTGCCGGTGGCTTTCCGTATTTATATTCCTTTTACCAATCCTGTGGCGCTAGCGGTTTTTATGTTGCTGGGCCTGGGTACCGTGACGCTTGCCAGCGCTTTCCTGGTTCTATCCAATACCCTATTCATCATTGCCGCCCTGTTGCTGGGAACAGGCCTGTTGGTTTTTATCACTGCCCTGAATCTTGGTTTATGGCTGTCCCGCAAACAGCAGGCTGAAAAAGCCCGGGCCTCCATTCACGCCGTACGTTACAGCCTGGCCGGTTTAACCATCACGGTTATTCTTGGCCTGCTGCTGGTTCGCGCCTTTATTTACCCCTCCGGCCTGTCACTGGTCGCACTGACCAATCTGCATGCCCTATGGGGCCTGGCAGGCTGGGTAAGTATCTTGTTAATGGGTATCAGTTTTCAGGTTATTCCCTTGTTTCAGGTCACCGAGATTTACCCGGTTAACATGACGCGGCGCCTGCTTCCCGCCGTCTTTATAGTATTGTTGTTATGGACTGTAAGCAGTGAGTGGTTTGGTTTGCATTCGTCTTTACTGCAAACCGGCCTTATTTTCCTGCTGCCCATTCTTGCCTTTATTTTTACCGTACAAACCGGCAGGCTGTTAAAGGGGCGCAAACGCCCCGAACCCGATGTCACCACCCTGTTCTGGCGCATGTCTTTGGCAAGCCTGGCAGGCAGCTGCCTGTTATTGCCCGTAATCCAGTTTTATAAGCTGCCACAACTTGAGCTGTCACTGGGAGTCCTGTTTATTCTGGGCTGCGCTTTTTCGGCCATTAATGGCATGCTGTATAAAATCGTGCCTTTTCTGGTTATGCTGCATGCCCAGGAAATTGTGCCGTTCCGTTCGGGTGCGGTTCCAAAAATAAAAGATATTTTGCCCGAACACAAGGCCATGCTGCAATTTCGCATACAGCTGCTTACCCTGCCCGCCATGCTGGCGGCCGCCTGGCAGGTACCCGGGTTTGCCACCCTTTCCGCATTATTACTGTTGGCTTCCGCCTGCACCCTGTTCCTGAACCTGTTGGCTGCGGTCAGAATATACTGGCGCCTGGCCAAACAGTTTAAAAATCAATAAGGCCCTGCATATCCAGAATGGTAATTTCCTTGCCTTTGACCTGGATCAGGCCGTGCGTGCTCAGGTCAAGCAAAATACGCGAAAAGTGTTCTGGCGTAATGTTTAACCGTGAGGCAATAATCGCCTTGCTGGTGCTTAAGGTAATGGTTTGCCCGTTTTCACAATGGTCATGTTTCAGCAAATAACCAATTACCCGCTGCGCGCCAGACCGTAATGAATAAGATTCAACGTCTTCCATCAGGCCATACAAACGCTGGCTAAGGCCCTTAAGCATATTAAAGGTGAAGTTCTGGCTTTTGGCCAGTTCGGCAGTGATAACCGAACGGCTGACATGCAGCACCAGGCAGTCTTCCAGCGCCTGTGCCGTCACGATATAATTCTTGCCCATAAACATGAGCGCTTCACCAAAACTGTCACCGGCACGGATAATTTTGACTACTTTCTCGTTACCTGGTGATGAAACCACCGACAGCTTGACCTGGCCATATATTAATACATGCAACCCCAGGCAAGGTTCACCGCGCTGAAACACGATTTCACCCCGCCTGACCTGCATTTCGGTGGTACCCAATGCAATGGCATCGAGCTCGGGCTGATCCAGTTCACTGAATAACGCGACATTGGAAAGAAAGTCCTGTACCTTGATTTTCCTATTTGCCATAATGACTTAGCCTTTGCGGCCCTTTCCTTTTCTTGGAAAAAAAACCAATAAATGATTTATAATAAGCGACATTTTCAGGCATTCTACCAACATTTTTAAGCGAATCCCTGAATAACCTCTCAATCTGTTCGCTTCCCGCCCACTATACGGGTGGATATAAACTGTTTTTTTTAATTAATGTCACATACATCAATTTCGCAGGAAGTGGCCCGGCGCCGCACCTTTGCCATTATTTCTCACCCTGACGCAGGTAAAACAACACTGACCGAAAAACTGCTGCTGTTTACCGGTGCAATCCAGATCGCCGGCAGCGTAAAAGCAAGAAAAGCAAGCCGCCACGCCTCTTCCGACTGGATGGAAATTGAAAAACAACGTGGTATTTCCGTCGCCTCTTCAGTCATGCAAATGGAATACCAGGACTGTGTCATTAACCTGCTTGACACCCCCGGACACCAGGACTTCTCTGAAGACACCTACCGTGTGCTAACTGCGGTTGATGCCGCCCTCATGGTGATTGACGCCGCCAACGGTATTGAGCCGCAAACGATCCGCCTGCTGCAGGTATGCCGTGCACGCAACACACCCATTCTGACCTTTATCAACAAGCTTGACCGTGAAGTCCAGGAACCCCTCGACCTGCTGTCAGAGGTGGAATCCCATCTGGGCATGGATGCCGTTCCATTCACATGGCCCGTTGGTATGGGCAAAAGCTTTGGCGGGGTTTACGACTTGCGCCTTGACCGCATGCGTTTATTCCGCCCCGGCCAGGAGCGTCGTGCCGGCCACGATGATTTCATTGAAGGCCTGGAAAACCCGCTCATCCAGGAAAAATTCGGTTCTGCCTTCGACAAGGCCCATGAAGAAATTTCGCTCATCAAAGAAGCCGCTCCCGCCTTTGACCACGAAGCTTTTCTGGCAGGCCGGCAAACACCGGTATTTTTTGGTTCCGCCATTAATAATTTCGGTGTACAGGAAATTCTTGATGCGCTGGTGCAATGGGCGCCAAAACCCGGCCCACGCCAGGCACTCAGCCGCACGGTCCAGCCCAACGAACCCAAATTTTCCGGTGTTGTCTTCAAGGTACAGGCCAATATGGACCCTGCCCACCGGGATCGCGTGGCGTTCGTGCGCGTCAGCTCGGGTAAGTTTGAGCGTGGCATGCGTCTTAAGGTAAGCCGTACCGGCAAGGAAATCCGCCCCAACAACGTGGTGTCTTTCCTGTCCCAGCGCCGTGATCTGCTAGATGAAGCCTATGCCGGTGACATGATTGGCATTCCCAACCATGGCGTTCTTCATTTGGGCGATGTGCTTACCGAAGGCGAAAACCTGCAATTTACCGGCTTGCCATTTTTTGCACCTGAACTTTTCCAGGCTGTCGAAGTCAAAGATCCACTGCGTACCAAACAGCTGCGCACCGGCCTGACCCAATTGGGCGAGGAAGGTGCCATTCAGGTATTCCGTCCCGAAGTGGGTGGCGCCCTTTTATTGGGTGCCGTCGGGCAATTACAATTTGAAGTGGTTGCTCACCGCCTGAAAACCGAATACGGGGTCGATGCGCGTTTAATGCCATCAAGGTATACAATGGCACGCTGGGTTACCAGTGACAATCCTAAAGCATTGCGCAAATTCATGGATAGCAATGCCGCCCATATTGCCTATGATGTCGTTGATGCCCTGGCTTTCCTCATCAGCTCTCCTGCCCAGCTCCGTGTTGCCCAGGAACTGAATCCTGAAATTAATTTTCATGCCATGCGTGAACATGCCGGTCAGGTATTCGGGGAAAACGGTTAGAATTGAATTTACATAAACGAAGGGTTATTTATTAATGTCTTGGCGTTTCCTAATTATTTCACTGCTGATTTTTGCCGGACTTGCTACCTGGGGTGGAATCCAGGCGGGTGAATGGCTAATTGCCCATACGCCCACTACTGCAAACATCCCCAATGTCACCGAAGCTGATCCCCCACCACTGGTTGACCTGGCCGGTCGCCCGGTCATGCGGCAACCTCAGCAACCCCTTATAAGCGGGGCACAGGGGGTACCGGAAAAAGTCGCCAATGTAAACTGGGAAATAGACGCCGAACAAAAATCCGATATTTTGACCGCCTCCAGTGCCGCCAGCCTGGGGGTCACGATAGGTACGGCTTCTGGCCGTATTGATGCCGCCCCTATCCAAACCCGTCCAATTAACCCACCTGTTGCCACAGGCAATACCGGTGGCTACGCCTGGGAACCCGCTTTTCACCGGGCAGTGGCCCAGTGCCGGACACTCGGTTTCTTTGAGCGGCCAACCTGCCTTGGGCGTGTCCGTGAACAATATTGCGGGCCTAACAACGCCTGGGGGAAAGTCAAGGATTGCCCTGAACGCTAAGCAGGCATTCCGGCCAAATGGCCATTCCCGCCCTGGTGGTTTCATACAAAAAAGGCCTGGATATATTCATATCCAGGCCTTTTTTTTGTTACTTAATTTAAACGACAGCGATCAAAGGCGATAGTTTAATCATCTTCACCGATCTGGGTTTGCAGGTAATTTTGCAAGCCTACTTTATCAACCAGCTCAATCTGGGTTTCAAGCCAGTCGATCTGTTCTTCGGTTTCATCAAGGATGCTGCGCAATAAGTCACGGGAAACGTAATCACGTACTTTTTCACAATGGCTGATGCCTTCGGTCAAGGTTGCATGCGTAACCACCTCCAGGTGCAAATCACATTCAAGAATTTCAGGGACGTCTTCACCAATACGCAATTTATGCAGGTCTTGCAGGTTAGGCAAGCCTTCCAGCAGGAAAATACGCTCGATCAGGGCATCGGCGTGTTTCATGTTTTCAATGGACTCTTTGTATTCATGCTTGCCCAATGCATTAAAACCCCAATTTTTCAGCATGCGTGCGTGCAGGAAATACTGGTTGATGGCCGTTAACTCGTTGGTTAATTGCTTATTAAGGTATTTAAGAACTTCTTTTTCGCCTTTCATCGCTTACCCCTTTATGAATTCAGTTGCATAATGGGCAATTTCCAGCCCAACAATAAAACATATGCCGTTATTATATCTTGGAATTGGAAAAAGCTAATTTAAAAGCGGAAAGAAATGCCAATTGCCTGAACGAATCAGGCAATGGATAATTGCGGAGGACAGAGATTTAAGCAGCCGAATTCCACAAAACAGTGGAAACACATGACTTCCGGCCTGAAGACTCATGACCGCCATCATGCACAAGGGCCTCTCCGGAGCTTGAATTTTGCTCGAGATATCCGCAGGCAGTTTGGGCACAGCAACCACAGCATGTAGCCACACCTAACTGGGATTGCAAATCTCCCAGAGAAGCGGCTCCGTTATTGACTGCTTCAACAACGGCTTTTTCTGTAATTGCATTACAAATACAAATATACATGCGAATGATTATCATCCATTTCTTTTCTTAAAGCAAGCCTTATTTCAAAAAAAGCCAGACTATTTTTCGGCTTGTCCTAACCTCTTAACAAAGCCTGGGCTTTCCTTGCCGAAGCCGATGGAATACCCATGGCCTCACGATATTTGGCCACCGTTCTTCTGGCAATAAGCAGTCCCTGCGCAGTTAATAATTCACATATTTTGCTGTCTGACAAAGGCTTGGCAAGGTCTTCAGCCTCTATAAGCACTTTTATTTGCAACTGGATGGAAGTGGCTGATGCCTGCTCGCCTGAATCAGTTTGTAAACCTGAACCAAAAAAACGCTTTAATTCAAACACACCATGGGGCGTAGCGATGAATTTTTGCGTTGTTGCCCTTGAAACGGTTGATTCATGTATACCCAGTTCTTGCGCCACCTCCCTGAGGGTTAAAGGCTGCATGGCCGCCATGCCCTGCTCAAGAAAGGCCGTTTGCCGGTTCATGATGATTTTTGATACATCCAGAATAGTGGAAAAACGGTGGTTTATCTGTTTCAGGAAACCTTTGGCCTGGCTCAACTGCTCTGCAAGACCGGACTCCACCGTTTTATCCAGGGTACGGATCATGCTTTCGTAGTCGGCGTTAATCCTGACTTTGGGCATAATGCCCTGATTCAATACCAAGACCCATTCTTTCCCATTCTTTTTAACCAGCACATCGGGAATGGCATAATCGGCCGCGGGTGTACTCCAGGCCTTGCCCGGACGGGGATCAAGACACTGGATTAAAGCATGTGCCTGGCGAATTAAAGGTATATTGACACCCGTCAGTTTCTGCAGGCGGTTTATATCAGCCGCAGCCAGGGCATCAAGGCCATTGGTACAAATTGTTCTTGCACATTGCAAGACACTCTCATTGCCTGCCAGCGGTTTTTCGTGCCGCAGCTGCAACAGCAAACACTCGGACAGACTGCGTGCACCTATGCCAGCCGGATCAAAAGACTGCAGCAGGCGCAGGGCAAACATCAGCTCATCAGGAGACACCTCATCTTCAGGGTCAAACATGGCCTGAATATCGTCAAGTGAACTTGATAAATAACCGTTTTCATCCAGATCCTCTATTAACACATCCACCAGCGACATATCCCGTTCCGAGGCCCGGGTCGTATACAATTGGGAGCGCAGATGCGCTTGCAGACTAATGGAGGATGCCGTTTCCGGGTAGAAATCTTCATTGTCAGAATTATCCGCAAGCGGCTTGCGCTCACCCCAATCCTGTTGTAAAACCTCAGCATCTGAAGCGTCAATATTTGATGTTTCAGATGATATTTGGTTATCATCTACTAACTCCAGCATTGGGTTGTCCTGTATTGTACGCATCAGTTCTGCCTGTAAATCCAAAGCAGAAAACTGCAATAATCGTAATGATTGCTGCAACTGAGGGGTCATTACCAGGTGCTGACCTGTTTTTAATTCTAACGCCTGACGCATATCAAAAATTCTTTATGAAACAAAAAAAACCGGCTAGTGCCCAAAGAGACGCTGCCATACTCAGCAAAACCTTATTAAAACTGGCAACCCCACGAATCATACTGCGAACCGTTGTAATCGCCCTTTGTATTATTGTCTGGGTTGTTATTGCCGATAAAATCATTGATTTTGGCAAACAGCAAGATTACGCAGCCCTTGAAACATTCAGCCCCCAACTGGTTACCTACCTGAACAGTATAAACAATTATATTTGGTGGGGGCTTATTCTGCTTGGCAGCCTGATACTTTACTTCATGGTATCCGGCTGGCTTTCCAGCAGCATCAGCAAAGCCGCTGAAATCAACCCGCCCCAGCCGGTTATCAGAAACCTTATCAACAGCCTGTCCCAGGAAGGTAAAGACGTACTGGCCTGGGCATGGCGTGACCGCAGTGAACCACTTAAAATCAGCAACATTCACGAAGCATTAAACGAATTGCGCAACGGCCGCGTCTCTAAACTGGTCCAAATCCAAGAGCAACAAGCCTTACTGTCATCCAGCCCCATTCCCGACCTGACCCCGCCTTTGGCCGAACCGGATATCCAACAAAACAACTGAGCCACAAAAAAAGCTTGACTTTAACCCCCTTTCATGCCCATAATAAAGTCACTATGAAAACGCAAACAAACACTTTCTCTCAGATTGATACCGGTCGCAACAGCGATCCGGCTGTTTGCGTTCTATCTTCTCTTCTCCTTCTAGCGATCGGTTGCCGAGCCTAGAGCATTCGTGGCAGTTCGGCAGCCCTGTATCAGCCACCCGGATTTTCATTAAATTGTAAATATCCCGGGCCATCAGACAGGCAGAACGCCAGTTCCAGCACCGGGATTCAAAATAAACAGGTGCATTATGATGCTTTCCAACCCAGCAAAAAAATACGTCCCTTTCAAGCCGTTCGTCAAGGATTTTTCCGAGCGCACATGGCCCAGCAAAACCATTACCACTCCTCCTATCTGGATGAGTACCGACTTGCGTGATGGCAACCAGTCCCTGATTGAGCCCATGAGCGTTGAGCGAAAGCTGAAATTTTTCAAACAGCTGGTTGCCATTGGCTTGAAAGAAATTGAAGTTGGTTTTCCTTCCGCCTCACAAACCGACTTCGATTTTGTACGTACCTTGATCGACAACAACCTGATTCCTGATGACGTGACCATTATCGTCTTGACACAGGCCCGCCAGGATTTGATCGAGCGTACCGCCGAAGCCGCTGCCGGTGCCAAAACAGCCATGATTCACCTGTACAACGCCTGCGCCCCGGCTTTCCGTAAAATCGTGTTCAACATGAGCAAAGACGAAGTCAAGGAAGTGGCAATCCAGGGCACCCGCTGGGTACAGGAAGCGATGGCCAAATACCCGCAAACAAAATGGCGCTATGAATACTCCCCTGAAGTTTTCAGTACGACCGAACCCGAATTTGCCGTAGAAGTATGTAACGCCGTGGCAGAAACGTGGCAACCCACCCCGCAAGACAGAATCGTCTTCAACCTGCCTGCCACGATTGAAGCAACCACACCCAATATGTATGCCGACCAAATCGAATGGTTCTGCAAAAACGTAAAAAACCGTGACTGCTGTATTGTTAGCGTCCACCCTCACAATGACCGTGGCACAGCGGTTGCTGCCGCAGAACTGGCAATGATGGCAGGCGCAGATCGCGTTGAAGGCTGCCTGTTCGGCAGTGGCGAACGCACCGGTAACGTAGACCTGGTTACATTGGCCCTGAACTTATATACACAGGGCATCCACCCAGGCCTGGACTTTTCTGATATTGATGAAGTCCGCCTGACTGCCGAATACTGCAACCAATTACCGGTTCACCCACGTCACCCCTATGCAGGCGACCTGGTATTTACCGCTTTCTCTGGTTCACACCAGGACGCCATCAAGAAAGGCTTTGCCCAGCAAGACCCCGATGGCATCTGGGAAGTACCGTATTTGCCAATTGACCCGGCCGACCTGGGCCGCAGCTACGATGCGGTTATCCGTGTTAACAGCCAGTCTGGCAAAGGTGGTGTATCTTACTTGCTTGAGCAGGAAAAAGGCCTGAATTTGCCACGCCGCCTGCAAATCGAATTCAGCCGTGCCATTCAGCGCGTGACCGATGAAACCGGTACCGAGGTTAACGGTAATGCCGTTTTCGAAATTTTCGAAAAAGAATACCTGAAACAGAATACACCATGGAAACTGGTCAAACACCAAATCAACAGCCACCCCGATGGTGCTGATGATGAAACCTTCAGCATCGAGGTTGAGCTGGAAAACAATGGCACACTGGTTAAGGCAAGCGGCAAAGGCGATGGCGCCATCTCTGCCTTTATCAACGCCCTTGACCTGCCCATCCGTTTCATGGACTACCACGAGCACGCTATTGGTTCCGGTGAAAAAACACTGGCCGCCTGCTACGTTGAGTTGCGTTTGGGCGACTCTGCCACCGGCTTCGGGGTAGGTGTCCATAAAGATATTGTCACTGCCTCTTTCCAGGCCGTCTTAAGTGCCGTTAACCGTCACATCCAGGCCGCCAGCAAAGAAGCAAAACTGGATACGGTTGCCGCCTGACAGGCACTGAAACCAAACACACGGGAAAGCCGGCCACAAGCCGGCAACCCTCACACCCCACCAGGGTGAAGTTAAGTTTTACCAGGCGCTGCCCACTTCCCACACAACCTCTTTGCCTTGTGCCCTGGCGGCTCTCATCATGTCCAGCAAAGGGAAAGTACGGCGACGCAAGGTGACCCTTTCAAGTACCGGATGCGGTTTTTCTTCCGGGTATTCGTCATCTTCTTCTTCCCGGTCTTTATCAGCATAAACCTGGTCGGGGTTGGAGTCTGGGTCTTCTTCTACCGCACGGGTAATGTTGGCTATCGCTTCATCAAGCTGCTCTACGGTAAAAACACCCGATTCAGGAAGCGTTTCATAATTCCGACCGGCTGCCTGCAAAACAGACAGGGCATGCTTGTCCAGCATAATCACATCGGAACTGGCATTTGAACGGAATGTAATCAACATCTTCGGTTTCCCCCAATAGATAAAACAATTCACTCAGTTTACTACAGATAAGAGCTTTTCAATATACAAATTATATTGCGTATTTTCAATTTACATACTATGATTTGTAAATTGAAAATACAGCCTGAGGTTTGTATGAGTGAATTTACGGTTCGTACCGCAGAGCAATTACCCTTATTGTTACAAGGTTTTCGCAAGCAGGCCGGTTTAACACAGGCTGCCACTGCAAGGCGGCTGGGTATTACCCAGCAAACCTTTTCAGCACTGGAGCGTAACGCCGATAAAATAAGCGCAGACCGACTGCTACAGGTACTCAGCCTTTTGGGTGTAGAGCTGGTTTTGCGTGAAGCCAGCAACCCCACTGTCAACCAGAATACTTCTGAGCCTGTTTGGTAAGCTTATGGGAAGACGTTCTCGCACACGATCCCTGGAGCATTGGCTGACAGCATATTGCACGGCCTGCAAGCCATGGCTGACAGGCTTACTACCTGAAAGACTGAAAAATACAGGACATGCTTGTCCAACATGATTACATCGGAACTGGCATTTGAACGGAATGTAATCCACCTCTTCGGTTTCCCCCAATAGATAAAACAATTCATTCTGTCTACTACAGGCAACCATTCCGGCTGATGATTTCTTTTTATTCAAACATACGCCCAGTTCACAATGAAAAGAATCACAACCCTGCTTATGCTGGCTGCTGTCATGGCTCCCGTGGCATGGTCACAAACCAGCGAAACAATCAATGACCCAGCTTGCCAACCGGCATTAACCGGACACCCCTGCAAAGATAAAAGCCAGGAACCTTCACTCAACCTGGGTGCGGGCAACCCCATTCATTTAATCAGTGGCAATAAACACCAGGAAGAAACCGACCTGCCCTTTTTGCCTTCAGGGCTGGAACTGGTCCGCTACTACAACTCGCTTTCCAAAGGCAACCCCCTGCTGGGCGAAGGCTGGAGCCACTCTTATGATACCCGCCTGCATTTTGCCGGCAGCAAGCTGCAAATAGTCCATGCCGACGGCTCACGCACCATGTTTCAGCCACGCCAGGGCGACATTGCCCGGGCCGTACAATCCAGTCAGGGCAAGCTGCAGCTTAAAGACAATCTCTGGCACTGGGATCTGGGTAACGGCCTTGGCAAGGTGTTTAACCAACACGGGCGCCTGATACAAGTGAACTGGCCGGGGCTGGAACCCATTCGCATCACCCGGGAAGAAAAACCCGGCCCCACCCGGCATGCCATTATGGAAGTACAGGCAGGCCAACAACACAAACTGGTTTTTCATTATGAAATATTCAAGGACACGGCCCGTTTAAGCCGTATCAACAGCCATGCCGGCACTTTTCTCTACCGGCACGAACAACCCGACCAACACAAGGGTTTACGTTTAACCGGCATGCAAAGGCCCGACAAAATGGGCAAAACCTACGCTTATGAAGCCCAATACCAGCATGGCAACCCGTTTTTACTGACCGGCATCAGCATGCATGACCATACCGGTAAAAAAACGGTCAGAACCAGCTCATGGGCCTATAACGAAAAAGGTCTGGCCATCCGTTCCATTACAGGCGGGCAAAACGACACCCGTAACCGCATTGAGATTGAATATATTGTCAAACCCGGAGCCGAAAACGCCAAAGGCCTGACCCGGGTACTTAATGCCGAAGGCAAGCCAACCGATTTTCATACCGCCATCAAGGGTGGTAAATATGTGCTGGAAGAAGTAACGGGAGCCGGTTGTTACGGTTGCGCCGCACCCGGCACCAAAGCCAGTTATGACAGCAATGGCAGAATGACCAGTCTGAACGGCACCCGGATTGAATATGGTGAAAACGGCCATATCAGCCAACTGGACATCAGCCGATCACCCTGGCCAGGCCTGCAACTGCATTACGATGCAAAAGACCGCCCGGTTACCTGGTCCAGCAAAATTACCGGTGCCGAACATACCCGCTATAACGATAGAAACCAGCCGGTAGAACAGGATTTTGCCAATGGTGACCGAGCTTTGTTTGAATATGATGAAGATGGGCTGCTTGTAAAGGTGACGGAAGGCATAAAAAAGCCCCACCCCCAGTTTCCTGAAATCATTACACAGATACAGGGGTCGCCTGAAAAGGGCAGTTTCACAATTCAGAACAATACAGAAAGAATCAGATTCAATATCACGAAAAACGGTTCCTTTATTATAAACACCCAACGTCACAATTTCCTCAGCCCCAACGTTGATTTTGACGACAGATACACTCATGAAGATAGCGGAAAAACCCGCATTCATCATCTACCCGAAGGGGGGTACATCAGTTATTTTTACAATCAGGAAAACAAACCCGAAACCATTATCTGGACCGAGCAATCCGGCAAAAAACACCATTTGATTCTGGACTCCAGCATTCCCGAAAAAGGCTATATCCTGGGCAACCAACTGGCTTTTCATGCCCTTAAAACCGCCGAAGGGCAAACCCAGCTAAGCTTATGGAATAAAGACAAACGATTCTGGACACAAACCCTTGATTTTTCTGAAGACAACACGCTGCGCAGTGAGGCGACCATTGTGCCAGACGCCAATTATGAAACCGGCCGCAGCTATGCCTATGATCCTTCCCAAAGAATGGTCAGCACCAAAACCAGCGCCCAATATAAAGAACAGGACTTGTCTGGCCTGCACCATTATGCCTGGAACAAGGATGGCTCCAGTGCCGCCCATTTTAATGGCAGTGACACAATTAAGCCTGCTATTGAACGTGATGCCAGTGGTTTGCCCCTCAAAGTTGGCGATATTGAGCTTGGGTACGGCACTAACAGAAAACTGGGCAGCGTCAGCAAAAACAACAAGTCTTTGGCACACTATTTCTACAATGCTGTTGGCCATAGAGTCATCAAAATAACACCGGACAGCCACACCCATTATTACTATGAAAAAAATCTGCTGGTTGGTGAATGGACGCTTCCACAAAACACAGGCAAGCACAAGACTTTCGGCGCTGATGGCAATATCAGCCGCCGCTATATTTATGCTGGCAGGCTACCCGTTGCTTTTATTGAATATGAACGGGCCGTTTTTGATACAAACAGACACCTAAGTCTGAGTGAAAAAACGAGTAACAGCCTCCTCACAAAATCACACAATAAACCCTATCTGTCAAAGCTCTATTTCATTCATGCAGACCATATTGGCCAACCCTTTATGGTGACCGACCAGCAACAGAACATTCGTTGGCTGGCACACAATAGCCCCACCGGCAAAAGCCATATTCTGCATGCCGATATTGAATTCAACCTTCGTTTACCAGGGCAATACTATGACCAGGAAACCGGCTGGCACTACAACATGCACCGTTATTATGACCCTGATGCAGGACACTATCTGGAGCCCGACCCGATTGGGCCCATCCCCAGTAACGATCCGTTTGGTTATGCCGACCAGCAGCCCCGCCGGTTTACTGACCCGTTGGGGTTGCTGCTGTTTGCGTTTGACGGTACCACCAACGACTTAAGCTCAAACACCAATGTACATAAATTTGCCGATCTGTATATTGATCCATACCATCATACCGATGGTACAGGCAAAATCTTTAAAACCACAATCCCTGCCGGTATCTTAGATAGCGCAATGGGTTACACCACGAGCTTGATTATCAAAAAGCAAGTCGAAACAATGATAAATGCAATAGGAGACTCCTTTAATCCAAAAGAAAACAATAACCCCAGGATACCTATTGATGTGATTGCTTATTCACGCGGCTCAGCCATTGCCCTGCAGTTTGCCAACCTTCTGGCAGACCACACCGATGAGCACGGTCATTTTTCCATGGAATACAGCTCTGATTCTTACGATATTAATACAAAGACACTCAATGCATGCCTGGACCTACGTTTTATAGGCCTGTTTGATATGGTTCCCCAGTTTGGCATTCTGGGCAGTGAAAACAAATTCCATACCTATACCGTACCTGACGAATGGCAATGGGTTGCCCATGCCGTTGCTTTAAATGAACATCGCACCCTGTTCCCACTCACCCCATTAACAGGCACCGGCAATAACTGGGTCGAGCAGGGATTCATTGGCGCCCATTCCAATATTGGCGGTACAGAACGGGAAGAAGACCTTAAAGACCCAAACAACCCAAACCCCGGGCAATACAGTGACCTTGGTGATATCCCACTGGCATGGATGGTATGGCAGGCTGAACAGGCCGGCGTACCCATGCAAGCCATATCAGGAAAACTGGCAAACCTCGAAAACCCCGCCCTGTACGGCACACCGGCCAGAAACGCCCCCTTGCCTTACAAAGACCGATACATACAAACACCTGGCAACAGCGAAACCGATACGTATCAAGACAAACACGCCTTACTTGGCCGCACCGCGCGATACAAAGTAGATACTTTCATTAAACGTTTCCGGACACATAACCCACCAGATTACATCCTTTCACAACCCATTATTGGCGTAGTAGATACAAAAAAATATGTTGCATGGCTGGAAGATGAGCTGAATTGGGAGTCTCCATTCTATAAAAAATAAATAGAAAACCACGTAAATGCAACCCATCATTTTGACGGACATAACACCCAATGAAAAAACTCATCCTCCTGCTCTTGCCATTTACCTGCTACGCCAATACCACCGAACCTGCTACCGCAAAACTACAGCAGGAAGAACCTGACCGGGTTATTTTGCGAGATAAATTCCAAAAATTGAGTTTCAAAAGACACTATGAAAATGTCATTCGCATTACCACATCCTACCTGCGACCAACAGCACCCGAGCACTTAACCTCACTGTATTACAGCGACTATTATCGGGTCGTGAAGGAAAACCAAACCGTAGAACATCTTCTACCCGAAGGCGGTATGCTAACTTACCGTCATGACAGCAACAATAAAATCACGGAAATCCTCTGGACACCACAGTACAGTTTCAAACCCCACCCTATCCTGACAACAAAAAAAGACACGCCCGGTTATCTCTTTGGTAACGAGCTGGTGCTTCGTGCACAGGCCGGCTCACCCGGAAAAACCCAGCTTAGCCTGTGGAATGCTTACCAAAAAAAACCGCTCTGGGCCCAAGAGCTGGTATTTGCCCCTGATGGCACCCTGGCCACTGAAAAAACCAGCCTGCCTGCAAAAAAACTGTACAGCAACACACGGTATTCGTACAACGCCCGGCAACAACTGGAAACCGCCACCGTGCATGCCCGGTATTACCAAAAAAACCTTGGTCAACAATACCATTACGCCTGGAACCCGGATGGTTCCCGTACTGCCGGGCACAATAACCACACAGACATAACACCGGAAACCAGCCGGAACCCCAACGGGTTTCCCGTCTCAACAAACAATCATCTTCCTGCATATGATAATGGCCGAAAACCGGTAAAAATCAAGCTGAGCGATCATACCGAAGCCATCTATACTTATAACGCCTATGGCCAGAGAATCAGGAAACAATTTAAAGACAATAAACATCAGAAAGAGCAAACCGTCTTTTTCTATTATGACAACAACCGCTTGGTGGGTGAATGGAGCCTGCCGCCAGGTTCTCAGAAGCAAAGGTTCAATAGCGGTGCGCTTATTAACCGCCGCTATATTTATGCAGGTCAGCTGCCTGTTGCCTTCATCGAATATGATAATGCCAGGTTATACGACTACCATACCGATCAATTCCTGGACCCCAATATCTTCAGTAAATCCACGCCATTCTGGATGATTCCTTACCTTAACCGCCTTGACGGGGCCACGCTCCAACGCCGGGGCAGGCTTTTCTTTATCCACGCCGACCATATCGGCCAGCCGTTCATGGTCACCGATGAAAACCGCAACATCCGCTGGCTTGCCCAAAACAGCCCGACCGGACAAAGCAATATTCTTTACGAAGGCATTGAGTTCAACCTTCGCCTGCCTGGCCAATATTTTGACAAAGAAACCGGCTGGCACTACAACGGACAGCGTTACTACGACCCTGCTGCAGGACACTACCTGGAACCACACCCGCATGAAGAACAAACAGGTCTTCCTCCCTTTACTTACGCCAGCCACCAACCACGAAGATTTATTGATCCGCTTGCCCTGTTCCCCCGGGCCTTTGATGAACAGGGCATCAACAAACTTGAGTTTGAAAACAACAACATCAAACACGTCAAAGCACTTTACCTTGAAGGGTCTGACTATTATGCAGAACCACAAACCCTGTTAAATCGGGCAAACCTAAACAACTCACTTAAGCATTCAGGAAAAAACAAAACAAAAAATACTAACCAGAGCACAAATTCATCCGCAACAAACCCGCCCCCGCACAAGCGCATGAAAAGCACCGGATTTTTGGGGCCACACGAAAACATTGCCGGCACCAGCCCGGATAGCTCCATCCAAAACCCACCTGTTTCAACAAAGGGCAAATACAGCGATCATGCCAGCCTGCCCTTGACCTGGGTAGACTGGATCAAAATAAATTATGGCAATGCTACCTGCCTGCCTCACTGGGTCAAACCAGATCCGCCTTTGATATATCCAGAAGATGACCCTAACCTTAAACACTATTACCATCATCCCGACCTTGGCAAACAGGCCCGTGAACGGGTAGAGCAGCTCATTGGCCGTATTCCAGCCAATATTCCCTGGCTTTCCCTGCCCCTGTCAAATAGCACAATAAACCAATTGCCTTAGCCCCGACAGCTGCGATCGTGCCGTTAAAAACAGCCAATATGCTATGATTATGGCAATTATTTAATTCATTGAACAAGCCGGTTTAACCCTGTTCCCCTGTTTGGTCCAGGCATTAGCATACCCGCCAAAAAACGGGTCCAACCGGCTTTTTTTGCCACTTTTTATACACAGACTCCTATGCTCCCAGAGCTCCAACAACAAATCCAGGCCGCACTGGCCACTGCCGTTGAAGGCATCCTGCCCGGCAGCAACCCGGTTATTAAACTGGAACGCCCCAAACAGCCGGAACACGGCGATATTGCCACCAACGTGGCCATGCAGCTGGCCAAGCCCAATAAACGCAACCCGCGTGAACTGGCCCAGGAAATCGTCAGCGCCTTGCTGTCCAATGAAAACACCAAAGCTTTTCTGGCCAATGCCGAAATTGCCGGCCCGGGCTTCATTAACCTGCGTTTAACCCAGTCCACCCACCAGGCCGTGGCCAATGTCATTGCCCAACAGGGCCAGGCTTATGGCAATGCCGCCAGCAATGGTGAGAGCGTGATTGTTGAATTTGTTTCGGCCAACCCCACCGGCCCGCTGCATGTCGGGCACGCCCGCCAGGCTGCGCTGGGCGACAGCCTTTGCCGCCTGTTTGCGGCCAGTGGCTACAATGTTTACCGCGAGTTTTACTATAACGATGCCGGCAACCAAATCAACAATTTAACCATTAGCGTGCATGCCCATGCCTGCGGCATTACGCCCGAGTCCGAAGACTATCCCGCTGACGGTTACCGGGGTGCCTATATTGCCGATATTGCCAAAGACTTTTTAGCCAAAAAATCGGTCCAGGCCGATGGCAAAACCGTCACCGCATCAGGCGATATCAACAATATGGATGATATCCGCCGCTTTGCCGTTGCCTACCTGCGTAATGAACAGGATCTGGACTTGCAGGCATTTAACCTGAAATTCGACAACTATTATCTGGAAAGCTCCCTGTACAGTGACGGTAAAGTAGAAAACACCGTCCAGAAAATCATCGACAGCGGCTATACCTACGAACATGAAAACGCCCTGTGGCTTAAAACCACCAAGCTTGGCACCGGCGACGACAAAGACCGCGTCATGCGCAAGTCCGAAGGCGGTTATACCTATTTCGTACCCGATGTAGCTTACCACGTCACCAAATGGAACCGGGGTTACACCCATGCCATCAACATCCAGGGCAGCGACCACCATGGCACCATTGCCCGTGTTCGCGCCGGCCTGCAGGCCCTTGATATGGGCATTCCCAAAGACTACCCTTCCTACATCCTGCATAAAATGGTTAAAGTCATGCGTGATGGCCAGGAAGTCAAAATTTCAAAACGGGCCGGCAGCTACGTTACCATGCGCGACCTGATTGAATGGGTGGGGCAAGACGCCGTGCGTTTCTTCCTGATCCAGCGTCGTGCCGATACCGAGTTCGTTTTCGACATTGATCTGGCGCTGGCCAAAGGCGAAGAGAACCCGGTGTATTACGTACAATACGCCCATGCCCGAATTTGCAAGATTTTACGTGACTCGGCCGACATGCTGGGTTATCTTAAAGATGCAGACGTTTCCCTGCTAACCGCAGACAGTGAAATTACCCTGCTGCGCCGTCTGGCCGAATTGCCCAATATTATCCAGATGGCGGCAAAAGAGCTTGCTCCGCATCATATTGCCTTCTGGCTGCTTGAATGTGCCGCCGATTTCCATTCGTGGTACAACGCCGAACGCATTATGGTCGAAGACAAGGCGCTTAAACTGGCACGTTTGCGTCTGGCCGACAGTACCCGTCAGGTCATCGCAAACGCACTTAACCTGATTGGCGTTTCCGCGCCAGAACAAATGTAATATGGCAACCAAAAGACGTACCACCAGATCTTCCCCAAAGGCCGGCAACAACAGTAGCAGCAGCTCATTTTCATCGGTTCTGGCAGGGCTTATTATTGGCCTTACCATTGCCGCCATTGCTGCTTTTACGCTTACCCGTACCCCCGTGCCCCTCCAGGATAAATCAGGTCGCACGTCTTCTCCGGTCAACCAGCAATCCGGTTCACCACTGGTTGGCAATATGGCTTCTGGCAACCAGCCCATGATTGACCCAAATGCCTGGCTACGCAACGACGGCCGCATTAGCTCGGGGCAACCTGCCACTGGCCCCACCGGTAGCCTGGCCCCGATTCGCCCCCTCACACCTGCAGAAACCGCTAAAACACCACCACAAAACACGGCATCACCAGACCAGATCGGTTCATTAATCAACCAACTTCCCGCTGATAAAACCGTAGCCAGCAAACCGGCACCGGCTACCGCCAAGCAAGCGCCTGTTTTTACACCGCAAAGCAAGGAAATTCCGCTAACGGCAGCTAAAACCACCGCCCCCAACAACACGGCCACAACGGGTACAACGGGCACAAGCACACGTTACCTGCAGGTGGGTGCCTTTCGTAATGCCAAAGAAGCCGACGCCACCCGTGCCCGCATGATATTAATGGGCTATAACGCTGAAATTACCAAAGCCACCATTAATAATGTGGAACTCAACCGGGTTCGCATTGGCCCATTCAAAAATGACGCTGAACTTAACCGTTCCCGTACCGAACTGGGCAAAGCCAATATCAGCACAACCATTGTCCGTTAATATATTCCTGACACACCCTGAAACAGGCAAACTGAACTTTTGATTATTTTGCTAGTCATATCAGGGTTTTTTAGGTAATTTATACTAACCAATCGTTCCCAATACTTATTGTGAAACAGCGCTAACAAACGCAACCACTCCATTCAACAATTTTTATGCGAAGAAACAATGATGCTTAAAACAATTTTCAAACAAACGTTTTCCGCCATGGCCATTATGGGTGCCGCCGCTTTTGTTCCTGTTATGGCCCAATCAGGCATCAAATACATCACACTAGAAACCGCCCAGCCCTCTGATACCCCCGATAAAATTGAAGTGCTGGAGTTTTTCGCATACAGCTGCTCACATTGTGCCGAAATGGAACCCATGTTTCAGGAGTGGGAGAAAAAGCTGCCTGAAAATGTTGCTTTCATTCCCGTTCCGGTCGCATTCAATGCCGCCATGCAACCCATGCAACATCTGTATTACTCACTGGTAGCACTGGACAAAACCGATCTGCACCCCAAAGTATTCACAGCCATTCACAAAGAAGGCAAGAAACTGTTCAATCGCGACGCCATCATTCAATGGGCAACAGAACAGGGCATTGATAAAGAAGAATTCATTGCCGCCTACGATTCCTTTGGCGTTAATACAAAAGTCAAACGTGCCGTTGAACTGGGCGATACCTATCAGGTTCAGGCAACGCCTTCAATTGCCATTGCCGGCAAATACCTGACCTCACCCGGCATGACCGGCACTTATGCCTCCAGCATTATGGAAGCCCAGGCCCTGCTTGACCAGGTTCTGGCAGAAAACAAATAATAGCGGCGCTTGTCAATAAAGGGTGAAGCGCCTTAACCCGGTTACTTCACCCGGTAAAACGTCCATAACCGGGCTTATGCTAATGCGGCAGCAAATTACCGTACCGCCCTGGCCTGTAGCAAAGCCTGGTTCAAATCGGCAATCAGGTCTTCCACCCCTTCCAGCCCTATATGCAGGCGAATAATCTGGGAATCTTGCCGGTTCCAGTAAGCGTGGTTCTCAAGCGTTGGGCGGTCAACCCACTGGATCAGGCTTTCAAAACCGCCCCATGAATAACCAATACTGAACAATTGCAAGGCATTGACAAAAGCACGTATCTGTTTGTCGCTCAAGTCCAGTTCTATTGACATCATGCCGTTTGAGCCGGTGCAATCACGTTGCCACAAGGCATGCCCCGGATCTTTCTCAAAAGCCGGATGAAAAACCTGCCGGGTTTCAGGCAAGGTATCAAAATACCGGCACACCTGCAGGGCATTACGGGCGTGCTGTTCCATGCGGATAGGCAGGGTACGCACACCCCGAATGGCCAGCCAGGCGTCATCGGCACTGACTGAAAACCCCATGGCATACTGGCTCAGGTCAATCTGCGCGATAATGGCCTTGTCTTTGGCAACCACCGCCCCCAACATTAAATCGGAATGCCCGCCCACATACTTGGTACCGGCAATCACACTGACATCGGCCCCCAGCTCCAGCGGCTTATAGGCATAACCCGACCCCCAGGTATTATCAATCACCAGAATCAGGCCATGTTTTTTGGCAAAAGCCGCCAGTGCCGGAATATCCAGCATTTCAAACAGCAATGAACCCGGTGACTCGGCATACAGCACTTTGGTATTTTCTTTCACCTGTTTTTCAAGCGCGTCGATAGAACTGCCCGAGACATAGGTGGACGCAATATTCATGCGTTTGAGCACCGTATTGTCTAGGTGACGCACCGGCCCATAAACGCAATCGGCCACCAGCACATGATCGCCGGCGCTTAACAGGGAAAGCATGGCCATGGTAATGGCACCCAGTCCGGAAGAGGCCAGGAAGCAGCGTTTCCCCCCTTCCAGCTGACAGAAAATATCTTCCAGCGCCGCATGCGTTTCCATGCCCATACGGCCATAAGTCACCAGCCGCTCACCCCGGCTTTTGCGACGGTAAGTTTCTTCAAGATCTTCGATTGAATTAAAGCGCACGGTACTGGTGCGGATGGAAGGCAGGCCAACCGGCGCAACCGGTGTATTCTCATCGCAAGGGGCGGTGCCCAAATGCTGTAAGCGGGTAAGCAGGGATAATTTGGCGTCCATAACGGTTTCTTTATTTGGATTGAACAAGCAAACTTCTATTCTATTATAGGTTTTTCATGAAAGCCGGGGAATCACGCTGTGTACTTGATCCGGCAGCAAAATAGGCATTTCCTCGCAGGAGCATGGGAACCGGATTAAGCATTATCCCGCTTTTAATAGCGCTTCAATGTGTTTACAATACTTTTTTGCCTGATTTTTAGCTGCCATTCCCATGACACCCGAAACCCTGTTCCTGTTTTTTGGCCTGTGCGCCCTGCTGGCCATTTCCCCCGGGCCCGACAATATTTTTGTCCTGCTGCAAACCGCCCTCAATGGCTACCGCACGGGCTTCATGATTGTACTGGGACTGTGTACCGGCCTGCTGTTTCACACCTTTATTGTGACCGTAGGCATTGCCGGGCTGATTGCCGCCTCTGATACGGCCTTTACCCTACTGAAACTGCTGGGGGCCGCTTATTTGCTGTATATGGCATGGGGGGCACTCAGGGCCGGGCCGGTCAAAGCGGTGTCGCAAGACCCGCATGCCACCACCAAAACCTTAAACAATGCCCAGTTCTATCGGCGGGGTATTCTCATGAATATTACCAACCCCAAAGTCAGCCTGTTCTTCCTGGCTTTTTTGCCGCAATTCACCAATGCGACAACCGGCCAGGTCAAGCTGCAACTGGTGATATTAAGCGGGATATTCATTCTGGCCGCCTTCCTGGTATTTTGCAGCATCGTGCTGTTCTCCGGCTACTTTGGCCAGCTACTAAAAAGGTCAGACCGGGCGCAGAAAATTTTAAACAGATTCACTGCGCTGGTGTTTGTGGGCCTGGCTGCCCGCCTGGCCCTTAGCTCTAGATAAGCGAAAAACGGATAACGCCATCGTCACAGGTCTGGCGTTTAAGCTTGCCTTCAAAATACAAGGCATGCAAATGCGCCAGTGCCTCGCCCATGGCAAAAGTAAGCTGGTGCAGGTCCAGCTGCCGTTTAAACATATGCGGCACGATATCCTTGGCGCTCATGGGTTCTTTACACCACTCCAGCACTTCATCAAGACGCTCGCCATGATGCTCATGCTGCTGGCGAATCCGCTCATGCAAGCCCTTGAAAGGACGGCCATGGGAAGGCAGGATCAGGGTATCTTCATCAAGTGCCAGGTATTTATCCAATGACTGCAAATACAGGGGCAGCGGATTGCCTTCGGGCTCGTGATCAAACACACTGATATTGGTTGAGATACGTGGCAGCACCATATCACCTGAAATTAGTACCTTAAGGGCCGGGCTATACAGGGCCATGTGTTCGGGCGCATGGCCGTAACCGGAAATAAGTTGCCAGTCGTTATTACCAATACGCAAAGTGTCGCCATCAAGCAGGCGGTTGAAACGGGCCGGTGGAATACTGACCAGGCCCGGATAATACACCGCCCTGGCACGGATCTTTTCCTGGGACTCCGGGTCATTCAGCCCATGCCGCGAGAAATGCTGCACGGCCGATTCCCCGCCCGTACCGGCCCCACCCGCCGGCTGCGACGACCACATACGTGAAACGTAATAATCAGTCATGCTCATGTACAGGGGAGCATGATGCTTTTCACATAACCAGCCTGCCAGGCCAACGTGATCGGGGTGCATATGCGTAACCACCACCCGCAACACCGGCAAACCGTTCAGCTCGTTTTTAAAAACTTCTTCCCACAATTCTTTTACAGGGTCTTTCGCAATACCGCAATCAACGATAGTCCAGCCTTTTTGCCCATCCACTTCATCTTCAAGAAGCCACAAATTGATATGATCCAGGGCAAATGGCAAAGGCATGCGTATCCATTTGACGCCTTTGGCAACTTCTTGGGCATAGCCCGGTTCGGGTTGTTTATCACCAAACGGATAATTCAGTTTTGCTTCATTCGGGTTCATTTTTGCTCCTGATTTTATTGACTTTTGAAATTAATTCATGGATGATACATTACGTTTACGTAAACTGCACATTAAACTTATTATGACACAAAGAACCTGGTCCATCTCGGAACTTGCCGAAGAATTCAATATAACCCCCCGTACTTTGCGGTTTTATGAAGGCCACGGCATTATCAATCCCAAACGGGAAGGCCAGAAACGCATTTATACCCAAAAAGACAAAACCCGCCTGAAACTTGCCTTGCGGGGCAAGCGGCTGGGTTTCCAGCTGGCCGACATCAGCAGCCTGATTGACATGTACAACGGCCCGGGCAGCACCGCCCCCCAGCTCAAACACTATATTGCCATGCTGCAACAGCATAAAGAACAGCTGGAAAGCCAGAAACGGGACCTGGAAGCCATTTTGCAGGAAATTTACACACAGGAAGAACACTGCCAGGCGTTGCTAAAACAACACGGGCAGGCATAGAGTAACGTTTACGTAAACGTAATATCATATTTCTGTTATATTTCATATCTATAATCAGGATAACACTGGAGACAAAACATGAATTTACCCGGTTTGAATTTCAACCTAGGAGAAGACCTTGACATGCTGCGTGACGCCGTGCGTACCTTTGCACAGGCGGAAATCGCCCCGCGTGCGCAGGAAATAGATCACAGCGACCAGTTCCCCATGGATCTATGGCAAAAATTCGGTGAGCTTGGCCTGCTGGGCTTAACCGTCAAAGAAGAATATGGCGGCACCAACCTGGGCTATCTGGCCCACATGGTCACCATGGAAGAACTGTCCCGTGCCAGCGCCTCGGTTGCCCTTTCCTATGGCGCCCATTCAAACCTGTGCGTCAACCAGCTCCACCGCAACGGCACCGAAGCGCAAAAACAGAAATACCTGCCCAAACTCATCAGTGGCGAACACATTGGTGCCCTTGCCATGAGCGAACCCGGTGCCGGCTCAGACGTCGTCAGCATGAAGCTGCGGGCCGAGAAAAAAGGCGACAAATACATTTTAAACGGCAGCAAAATGTGGATCACCAACGGTCCCGATGCCGACACCCTGGTGGTGTACGCCAAAACAGACCCGCAAGCCCACCAGCGCGGCATTACCGCTTTCATTATTGAAAAAAGCTTCAAAGGTTTTTCTGTTGCGCAAAAACTCGACAAAATGGGCATGCGTGGCAGCCACACCGGTGAGCTGGTCTTCAACAACTGCGAAGTACCCGAAGAAAACATCCTGGGCGAACTCAATGGTGGTGTCAAGGTACTCATGAGCGGCCTCGACTACGAACGGGCCGTTTTGGCCGGTGGCCCTTTGGGTATCATGCAAGGCGTTATGGATGTCGTGGTGCCTTACGTACACGACCGCAAACAGTTCGGGCAATCCATTGGCGAGTTCCAGCTCATCCAGGGCAAACTGGCCGATATGTACACCACCCTGCAGGCCAGCCGGGCATTTTGCTATGCGGTTGGCAAAAACCTGGACAGCCTGGGCAGCGGCCATGTCCGCGAAGTCCGCAAAGATTGCGCGGCCGTTATTTTGTATTGCGCTGAAAAAGCCACCTGGATGGCGGGCGAAGGGGTGCAAATACTGGGGGGCAACGGTTATATCAATGAATACCCCACCGGACGCATGTGGCGTGATGCCAAACTTTACGAGATTGGCGCCGGCACCAGTGAAATCCGTCGCATGCTAATTGGCCGGGAGCTTTTCAATGAAACAAAATAAGGCAATAATGGTTCTTTAACCTGAGATCCGGAAAATACCTGATATGTCATACATAGCCGATCATCAACTCATACAGCAGCTGGATAAAACACTGCCACCCGCCACAGATGTCGCCCGTAAAATTCTGGCCGGGTTTGATCGGCATTACTCCCTGTTCCGCTATGTTGCACAACGTGCCAAATCGCTGTTTGAATCACACGACTGGCACGGTATCCAGCAGGTTTCCAAAGAGCGGATCGAATACTACGATACCCGTGTGCGTGAGTGCACCTATCAGGTTAACCAGATGCTGCGGAAAACACCCGGGCAAACCCAGGAAAGATACACCGACCTGACACCAGAACAAATCCAGTACTGGCAGGAAATAAAACAGGAATTTGTTAACCTGCTGCGCAATCACAACCAGCCCGAATGTGCGGAAACCTTTTTCAATTCGGTCACCTGCCGCATATTGCACCGGGACTATTTCCATAATGCCTTTCTGTTTGTGCGCCCTGCCATTGCCACCGACTACCTTGACTCGGACAACCAGTCATACCGGGTTTACTACCCGCACACCCATGGCATGGAAAAAAGCATTATTAAAATGGTGGCCGACTACGGCCTGGCTTCTCCCTTTAAAAACCTGCCTTACGATGCCCGTAAAGTAGCCCGTATGGCCATAGGTGTTTTACGCAAGCGGCTGGTTTCCACCGGTGGCAAACGCATTGCCCCCGACTGCCAGATCCATGTGCTTAACACCCTGTTTTTCCGTAACAAGGGTGCCTATATTGTCGGGCGCTTTATTAACAACAACATTATTTACCCGTTTGGTATTGCCCTGCTGCACACGCCATCCAACGAAATAGAACTGGATGCCCTGCTTAGCACGACCGACGACATCAGTACCCTGTTCAGTTTTACCCGTGCCTATTTCCTGGTAGACATGGAAGTACCCTCTGCATACGTCACCTTCCTGTCATCCCTGTTACCCAGCAAACCCAAAGCCGAACTGTACACCGCCATTGGCCTGCAAAAACAGGGCAAAACCCTGTTCTACCGCGATTTTCTGTTTCATCTTAACCACTCGCACGATAAATTCGATATTGCGCCCGGTATCAAGGGCATGGTCATGTCCGTTTTCACCCTGCCATCGTACCCTTATGTGTTCAAACTGATTCGCGACCGTATTAACAAAGATGGCATGACCCATGAAATCGTGCAAAAAAAATACCATCTAGTCAAAATGCATGACCGCGTCGGGCGCATGGCCGACACCTGGGAATACTCACAAGTTGCCCTGCCCCGCAACCGCTGTTCGGCCGAACTGCTTGAAGAACTGCACAGCCAGGTACCCAGCCTGATTGAAGAAACCGAAGACAGCATTATTATCCGCCACGTTTACATTGAACGCCGCATGACCCCACTCAATATATTCCTGGCCCAGGCCACTGACGGAGCGCTTGAGCATGCAATCAAGGGCTATGGTGACGCCATTGCCGAACTGGCTGCCGCCAATATTTTTGCCGGTGACATGCTGTTCAAGAACTTTGGCGTCACCCGTCTGGGCCGCGTTGTTTTTTATGACTATGACGAAATCCAGCCCATGCGTGAAATGAAGTTTCGCCGTATTCCCGATGCGCCCAACGAAGAAGCGGAACTGTCCGGCGAACCCTGGTATCCAGTCCATCCCAATGATGTCTTTCCCGAAGAATTCGAACGTTTCCTGCTGGGCGATACGCGCGTACGCAAAGCCTTCATGAAACATCACCCTCATCTACTCGATTATCAATGGTGGCAAACCCGTAAAGACCGGGTGGCCTCCGGGAAAATCGAGGATATTTTCCCTTATCCGTTCTCCCGCCGCCTGCATGTCAGGCGGCCTGAACTCAACAACCAAAAGGAATTGTAATGTCTGATCCTATCGTAATCGTTTCCGTCGCCCGTACCCCCATGGGCAGCATGATGGGCAGCCTGTCTGCACTGGCGGCCAACCAGCTGGGTGCCACCGCCATCAAAAGCGCGGTTGAGCGCGCAGGCATCAGCCCTGATGCGGTTCAGGAAGTTATCATGGGTAACGTGCTCCAGGCTGGCCAGGGACAGGCACCTGCCCGCCAGGCCGCTTTAGGCGCCGGTTTGCCAAAAAGCGTTTCATGCACCACCATTCACAAAGTATGCGGTTCAGGCATGAAAGCCGCCATGTTCGCCCACGACATGCTGGCAGCCGGTACCATTGATGTTGCCGTTGCCGGTGGCCAGGAAAGCATGAGTAACGCCCCTTACCTGTTGCTTAAAGGCCGTCAGGGTTACCGTTACGGCCACTCTACCGTTTACGATCACATGGCCATGGACGGCCTTGAAGATGCTTACCAGCGCGGTACCGCGATGGGCGTGTTTGCCGAGCAATGTGCCGACAAATACAGCTTCAGCCGTGAAGAACAGGACGCTTTCTCTATCGAATCACTGCGCCGCGCCAACCAGGCCATTGAAGACGGCAGCTTCGAGTGGGAAATCGCACCGGTCACCATCGAAGACCGTCGCGGCAATACCGTGGTTAGCACTGACGAAGCCCCTGGTAAAGCCAAGCCTGAAAAAATCCCGACCCTGCGCCCTGCGTTCAAGAAAGACGGCAGCGTTACCGCCGCCAACTCATCTTCCATCTCTGACGGTGCCGCAGCACTGGTGATGATGCGTGCTTCCACCGCAGAAAAAATGGGTCTCAAGCCACTGGCAAAAATCGCGGGCCATGCCCAGCACTCTCACGAGCCTGAATGGTTTACCACCGCTCCTGTTGGCGCCATTGAAAAGCTGCTGAAACAGGTTGGCTGGACGAAAGACGAAGTTGACCTGTACGAAATCAACGAAGCCTTTGCCGTTGTAACCATGGCAGCCATGAAAGAGCTGAACCTGGATCATGCCAAAGTGAACATCCACGGCGGTGCTACCGCACTGGGTCACCCCATTGGCGCATCAGGCGCGCGCATTATCACAACCCTGATTGGCGCCCTGCGCAAAACCAATGGCAAGCGTGGTATTGCCACCCTATGTATTGGTGGCGGTGAAGCCGTTGCACTTGCAGTAGAAATGCTTTAATTCTCACACATTAAGCATTTGAAACTTTAACTATAAAAACCAATCACGCTTCCCCCTTCATGCACAAAGGGGGAAGCGATCAGGCAGGGACAGGAGACAGACCTACATGCCAGTTATCACATCCAAAATCAATACCCGTGCACAATCATTTCTTGATAACGCACAATTCATGCAAGAACAGGTCAATGACCTGAAGCAGTTGCTGGAAAACACCGCACTGGGCGGCAGTGAAGCCGCCCGCAACAAACATATTGCCCGTGGCAAACTATTGCCCCGTGAGCGCGTGGAGCGCCTGCTTGACCCTGGCACCCCCTTTCTGGAACTGTCGCCCCTGGCAGGCCACAACCTGTACAACAACGAAGCCCCCGGTGGCGGCATCATTACCGGTGTTGGCCGGGTCAATGGCATTGAATGCATGATTGTGTGTAATGACGCCACGGTTAAAGGCGGCACCTATTACCCCATTACCGTTAAAAAACACCTGCGCGCCCAGGAAATTGCCCAGCAAAACAACCTGCCCTGCATTTATCTGGTTGACTCAGGCGGTGCCAACCTGCCCCGTCAAGATGACGTATTCCCCGACCGTGACCACTTTGGCCGCATCTTCTACAACCAGGCTGTGATGTCTTCACTGGGCATTGCACAAATTGCCGTGGTCATGGGTTCATGTACCGCTGGCGGCGCCTACGTGCCCGCCATGAGCGATGAGTCGATTATTGTCAAAAACCAGGGCACCATCTTTCTGGCTGGCCCCCCACTGGTAAAGGCCGCCACCGGTGAAGTCGTGAGTGCCGAAGACCTGGGCGGAGGCGATGTCCATACCCGCTTATCGGGCGTGGCCGACCACCTGGCCAACAATGACCTGCACGCCCTGCAACTGGCCCGTCAGGCCGTAGCCCGCCTGAACCGTAAAAAGCCGCAGCAGCTGCATATCATTCCCAGCCGCCCGCCCGTTTACGACCCGCAAGAACTGAATGGCATTATTCCAGCCGACACCCGCAAGCCCTACGATGTACGCGAAGTGATTGCCCGCATTACCGACGGCTCCGAGTTTGACGAATTCAAGGCCCGTTTCGGTACCACCCTGGTAACCGGCTTTGCCCATATCCATGGCATGCCGGTAGGCATCATCGCCAACAACGGCATCCTGTTTTCTGAAGCCGCCCAGAAAGGCACCCACTTTATTGAACTGTGCTGCCAACGCAAAATCCCGTTGGTTTTCCTGCAGAATATTACCGGCTTCATGGTTGGCCGCAAATACGAAAACGAAGGCATTGCCCGCCACGGTGCCAAAATGGTTACCGCCGTTTCAACCGCGGCCGTACCCAAAGTCACTGTTATTATTGGCGGCTCCTTTGGCGCCGGCAACTATGGCATGTGCGGCCGCGCCTTTGGCCCCCGCATGCTGTACATGTGGCCCAACGCCCGTATTTCGGTCATGGGTGGCGAACAGGCCGCCAGTGTCCTGTCTACCGTTAAACGTGACGGCATCGAAGCCAAAGGTGGCGCCTGGTCAGCCGAAGAAGAGGAAGCCTTCAAGGCCCCCATTCGCGACCAGTATGAGAAAGAAGGGCATCCCTATTACGCCACCGCCCGCCTGTGGGACGACGGCATCATCAAACCCGAAGATACCCGCCGTGTGCTGGCATTAAGCCTTTCCGCCGCCCTGAACGCCCCGATTGAAGACACGCAGTTTGGCGTGTTCCGCATTTAACAGGAGCCCGTCATGTTTAAAAAAATCCTGATCGCCAACCGTGGCGAAATTGCCTGCCGCGTTGCGGCTACCGCCCGCCGCATGGGCATCCAGACCGTAGCGGTTTATTCTGATGCCGATGCCGGTGCCGCCCACGTAGCCGCCTGCGATGAATCGGTTTACATTGGTGGCTCCGAGCCCCGTGCCAGTTACCTGCGTGCCGATGCCATTTTGCAAGCCGCCCGGCAAACCGGTGCACAGGCCATTCACCCCGGCTACGGCTTTTTGTCAGAAAACGAAAGTTTCGCCCATGCCTGCGCCGAAGCCGGCATCGTTTTCATTGGCCCACCGGCCAGTTCCATTGCCGCCATGGGCAGCAAATCAGCCGCCAAAGCCTTAATGGAAACCGCTGGCGTACCGCTGGTGCCCGGCTATCACGGCGACAACCAGGACGCCGAATTCCTGCACCGGCAAGCCGACCAGATCGGCTATCCGGTACTGATCAAAGCCAGTGCCGGCGGTGGTGGCAAGGGCATGCGTATCGTGAAGTCGTCACAGGAATTTCCCGATGCGCTCAGCTCATGCCAGCGTGAAGCCATCAGCAGCTTCGGTGATGACCGGGTACTGGTTGAACGTTACCTGACCAAACCGCGCCATATTGAAATCCAGGTTTTTGCCGATACGTTTGGCAATACCGTCTACCTGTTCGAACGCGATTGCTCGGTGCAGCGCCGCCACCAGAAAGTGATTGAAGAAGCCCCCGCCCCCGGCATGACCGAAGAGCGCCGCCGTGAAATGGGCGAAGCCGCCGTGGCCGCCGCCAAAGCCGTGGGTTATGTGGGTGCCGGCACGGTAGAATTTATTGCTGAACCCGATGGCCGCTTCTACTTCATGGAAATGAACACCCGCCTGCAGGTGGAACACCCCGTAACCGAAATGATTACCGGCTATGACCTGGTGGAATGGCAGCTGCGGGTTGCCGCTGGCGAACCCCTGCCTGCCGAACAGGACGACCTGTTCATTGAAGGCCACGCCATTGAAGCCCGCATCTATGCGGAAAACCCCGAAAAAGGCTTCCTGCCCTCAATTGGCACCTTAAGCCACCTGGCCCTGCCCGATCATGTCAAATTTGAAATTGGCGATATACGTGTAGACGGTGGTGTGCGCCAGGGCGATACCATTTCGCCCTTTTACGACCCCATGATTGCCAAACTGATTGTATGGGCCGACACCCGTGAACAGGCCATTGCCCGCATGCAGCAGGCGCTGGCCCAAACCCGGGCGGTGGGCGTGAACACCAACGTGGCCTTTTTGGGCCGTTTAATGCAGAACAGTGCCTTTGCCACGGCAGACCTGGACACCGGCTTAATTGAAAAACACAGCGAACAGCTGCTGCCACCGGCCATGCAGGCCAATGTCTTTACCCTTGCCAGCCTGGCCGCAGCCGTTATGGCCAAACAAGGCCAAACCGGCAGCACCAGCAACCGCTATACCAACAAAACCGACCCCTGGGCCGCCACCGACGGCTGGCGCTTAAGCGGCCACTACACCCAATACATACGGGTGGTGGACAATGACGAAACCCGTATTATCAAACTGGATAAAACCGCAGCCGGCTGGCAATTAACCCTTAACGACATTAGCTATGATTTTACATGGCAGGTGCAAATCACCAGCGACCAGTCTTGCCAATGCAGTTTAAGCCTGAACGGTTCTAACCATCAGGCCAGCGTGGTCATGCACAATGAACAGGCCCATATCTTTGAAAACGGGGCCATTACCATCATAGGCAAACCCGATGAACTGCAGCACGCCGCCGATGACAGCGAAACACACGGCGGCGGCCTGACCGCCCCCATGCCCGGCAAGATTATTTCCTTGCTGGTCAAGGCGGGTGATACCGTCACCAAAGGCCAGGCCCTGCTGGTCATGGAAGCCATGAAAATGGAACACACCATCACCGCCCCCGACGACGGCAAGGTGGAAGAAGTGTTTTATGAAGTGGGCGACCAGGTCACGGAAGGGGTGGAGCTGATTACCGTGGAGTGAGGGAAACCCGCTCCCACGCAGAAGTGAACTGCCCCCTAAAAGTTGAAGAGGTGTCCAGCTTTTGGGGGCAGTTCAGAGCATGGGAGCAAGCAAATGCATACCGGCCGCTGGCCTACAACGCTCACACCCCGGCCATTTGTGCTTCCGCTTCAGACGCTGATACCGCCTTATCTCCAACCGGTGTCAGCACAAAATCAAACGGTGAGCGCCAGACGGTCTCACCCTTTTCCACCCGCTCATAAGGCGCCACCAGTGTTTGCTTGACACCAAATACCGCATCAGAAGTCAGGTAATCATCATCACCGCTGAAAGTATGGGTAACCACTTTCTGGAAACCCGGTGCCGTTACCAGTACATGCATATGTGCCGGACGGAAAGGGTGGCGACCCATTTCAAGCAGCATTTTGCCGACCGGGCCATCAGTTGGAATCGGATAGGCCACCGGCTTGATACCTACAAAACAGTATTTACCATCAGCGCCAGTGGTGAAAATGCCCCGATTATTCCACTTGGGCTGGATACCAGGCTGCTGCACATCGTAGAAACCATCGGCATTATCTGACCAGACATCAATACGGGCACCGGCAACAGGATTGCCTTCCAGGTCAAGCACACACCCCTCGAACAGACAAGACTCACCGACACCATCCAGCGAAATATTGCTTCCCATCGGAAGCTCCGGGGCACCAGCCACATGGAACGGACCCAGCACGGTGTTTTCCGTCGCACCTGCCGGACGGCGGTTATTAATGGTATCAACCAGCATCGACACGCCCAGGGTATCGCTCAGCATCACGAATTCCTGGCGCTCATCATCACACATCTGGCCGGTTTTGGTTAAAAACTCAATGGCAACTTCCCACTCTTCCTGCGTTAATTGCACATCCTTGATGAAATCGTGCAAATGCCGCACCAGCGACTCCATCACCTGCTTGAGGCGGGGGTTAATATCATCACCCATACGGGCATTGACAATAGCGGAAGAATCTTTCTCGGAGAAATAGTAAGACATAATGGATCTACCTTTCTTTCATTGGGTTATGGCCGTCTACGGCCAGAAATTTAATATTCAATCAAGCAGGCAATGCGCCCGCCCAGGCACGTTGCAACAGCGAACGGATCGCGTCACGCTCAATGGGCTGCGGGTTCCAGTAGGGGTTGCGCACGGCGATATCAGCCGCCTGGTCCAGCTGATTTTCTTTTAAGCCTAAATCTTTTAGTGCCATCGGTGCACCGATTGAACGGGCAAACTCATGCAGCCCGGTACCAATATTGCCGCCAAAAAGATCCGCCAGCGGTTGCAATTCGGCAGAAGCCGCCCGGGCGTTATAGGCAATGGAATGCGGCAACACAATCGCATGGGTTTGCGCATGTGGCAGGTCAAAACTGCCACCCAACGTATGGCACAGCTTGTGATGCAAGGCCATACCCACTGTACCCAGCACCGTGCCGCACAGCCAGGAACCATACAGCGCCTTGCTGCGTGCCGCCAGGTTGGCAGGGTCCCGCACAATCACAGGCAAGGCATCACGCAGGGCACGCACGCCGTCAACCGCCATCATGGTGGAAACCGGATTGCGGTTCTGCGCATACACTGCCTCTACCGCATGCGCCATGGCATTCAGGCCACTGGTCACACTCATGTCAACCGGCAGCGCCAGGGTAAGCTCCGGGTCATAAATCACCACCTCGGGCAAAATATCCGGGTGCTTTACGGTGGTTTTAAGGCCGTTTTCTGTCTGCCCCAGAATGGGCGTGACTTCAGACCCGGCATACGTTGTTGCCACCACCACCTGCGGTGCCTGATTGCGGTAGGCAATCGCCTTGCCCAGCCCAATGGTGGAACCGCCACCCAGCGCCACAATACCATCGGCACCCGCAGCCTGGAATACGGCCATTGCGCTGTTGGTCACCTCTACCGGCGTATGCATTGCCGCCCCGGCAAACACCCCGGCAGACAAAGCGCCCAGCCCATCGGCCAGCGCCTGCGCATCTGCCTCCTGAAAAGGCGTGGACAGCACCAGGGCGCGTTTTACCCCCAGGCGCCCAAGCTCCTGTGCAACCCGGGACACACTGCCCGGGCCAAACACAATGCGGGCAGGATTAATATCATAAGAAAATGGCATCATCATTGTCGTCTCATTAAGCACCGGGTTCAGGCCGCAGCCAGGACGGGAGCAGTTTGCAAATGCAGCTTTGCCATAATCCGGCCAAAACGGGCCTGCAATTGTTCAGGTGTGTTTGCCGTCACCGCCACATAAAAATCAGGCCGCAGCAACACATATTTGGCATCAATCTCTTGCAACCAGCGGGCGTACGTACCTTCGGCATCCTCTACATCGCAAGGGGTACCGGCAGCCCCAATCCGGACAGCCAAACCATCCAGTGAAGCAAACTGTGCCTGCTGGGCTGCCGTCAGTGCTGCTTTCGGATCGGTATCCAGGCCAATCAATACCCAGCCACACCCCACTGCCTGGTCGAAACGGTCCCGTTTGCCATTGGCTTGCACCACACCCTGCACGGACAACTCACCCGCATGGGCCGAATCGGTGCACCAGGCACCTGCCCCCAGCTGGCACACATCCGACTGCACCGGCTCATTATTGCGTGCAGCCAGCTCGGCTTTCATTTTTGCATCTCGGGCTGCCGCTTCTTTTTCATCGGCAATGCAAATGATTTTCCCCAGTTCCTGACTGAAATTAATATAGTATTTGGCATGTTCAATGCGTTCGCTGGTGTAACTTTCAAGCACCTCCAGCCCCAGTTTTCCATCCAGCATGCCATTCAGGCGCCAGCTCAAGGCAAAGGCATCCCGCATACCGGCACACATGCCCTCGCCTGCAAAAGGCGGCATCAGATGGGCGGCATCACCCGCCAGCATGCAGCGCCCCTGGTGCCACACCTTGGCCCAGCGTGCCTGGAAACGATACACGGCACTGCGCTCCAACTCTGCATTTTCCGGGGTCAGGCCCCAGGGTTCCATCAATTTCCAGGCACTTTCCGGGCTCTGGATCTCATCAACCGATTCCCCCGGCAACACCATGAATTCCCAGCGACGGCGACCCGGACCGGCAGGCACAATGGTGGTGGGCCGCTTGGGATCACACATTTGCCACTGTGACGGCTTGGTTTCATAAGTACCATGCGGAATCATGTCCAGAATCAGCCAGTCAAAGAAGTAGCCCTTGTCTTCGTTCTCTATCCCCAGACACTCACGCACCATGCTATTGGCACCATCCGCCCCCACAACAAACTTCGCACGCAGGGTTTTGCTTTCGCCCTCGTGCCCTGCTTCATCCGGGGTACGGTGCAAAGACAAGGTTACGCCACTGTCATCCTGATCCAGTGCAATACCCTGCCAGCCGCGTAATTGCGTAACGGAAGGCAGCGTATCCACAATGCCTGACAGACGCTTTTCCAGATCGGGCTGGTTAAACCAGTAACGCACTCGCCAGCCGGATGCCGAAATACTTTCCCAATCCACAATCTGCAAATTCTCGCCTTTGGCATTCTTCAGATAGTAGAGCTCGTCATGATAGTTAATGGCGGAATCATTATCGGAATTAATGTCCAGGGTTGCCAGGATACGGGCAATTTCATGATCGTAAGTAACCGCACGGGGGCGGCCATACGCTTTGCTCCATCGCTCGATCAATGTTACCCGCCTGCCTTGCCTGCCCAACAGAATAGCCAGCAGGGTACCCACCGGGCCACCGCCCACAATGGCCACGTCAGCATCAAAATGTTCGGCAGCGGAAAAAAGGGATACTCCCATGTTTGTCTCCTTGATTAATACGCATGATGCTTATGCATCTGATTTTTATAGGGTTATGTTTGGTTTCGCCACTGGAGCCGCCTGTCATGAAACAGCAAATCCAAGGCTTTATGTGAATGTAATTCAAAAATGAATATTATTCATTTATGGTTTTCCCCAATTATGAATACCGCCCCTTCAGCCGTAAAAGTGCCCGTAACTGGCAGTTACAAGCCCTGGAATTGGTATACTTCAGCCAATGAAGAACATGATCCGGACGGATCCCGATCCAATGAATACAACCGATAACAAACCAGAAACCGAAGGCCGGGTTGCTCGCCGGCAGCGACGCAATCACGCCGCCCTGATCCGCGCGGCCAGCGCAGTCATGAGTGAGAAAGGCATTGATGCCGCCACCATGCAGGAAATTGCCGAGCGGGCCGATGTGGCAACCGGTACGGTTTACAACTATTTCAAGTCAAAAGATGAATTGGCCATTGCCGTACTGGAAGACATGATGTACGACCTGGCCCTGCGCATTGAAGGCAGTACCGATGCCTTCAAGGACCCGGCTGAAGTCTATGCCTTTGGTTTGCGCACCGTGCTGGAAACCGCCACGACTGACATGCGCTGGAAACAAATGCTGTATCGTTCTGAAGTCATTTCCGATGCCCTGTACCGGCGCATGGGGCCTTTCGCGATGCGCGATTTCAAGCGGGCCATGGAAGAAGGCCGCTTCCCGCCCGGGGATGCGGCACTGGTCTGGCGCTTAAGTGCCTATGCCATTGTGGGCATCAGCCTGGCCATCACCTCGGATGAAACTTTCCCATATACCCTAGACGATATTGTGGTACGGCTACTTTGCATGACGGGCATCGGAACGAATGACGCCCTTGAGCTGGTTGCCCGCCCCCGCCCGGCATTGCAGGAATCACGGTTATAATTGACCTAGCGTTAGCATAACGGTATGCAGCGGCAAGCACAGCGTCATGGGTTGAATAGGAGATTCAATAAAACCACGCGACAGGTAAAAACGCCGCGCCTGTTCTGATATGGCATGAACCAGCAGTGCCGCAATACCGGCCACTTCCGCTGCCTGCAAGGTTCGCAAGATGGCATCGCGCAAGAGTGCAGTCCCAAGGCCACGCTGATGATAATTCTTATGGATAGCCAGCCGGCCCAACACGATAACGGGGATTGGGTCGGGACGATTACGCTTGAGCTTCCCTGGTGATTCAGCATGTCCGATGGCACCCGCCGCCAGGCAGTAATAGCCGATGACCTCATCATTTTCCACCACCACATAGGTTCGGGAAGAACCATTAGCCTGGTTTTTCATGGCCCGGTGGCGCAACCAATCGTCTAGCGATGGCTCTCCTGACTGGAAATTTTCAACCTGATGTCCGACAGCCAGCGGCTGCGGTGCCATCATCGCTTTTTGTCCCAGGGGGCCTTGGCACTTAGCGTTCGCAGCAAACGTGGCGACACCACAGGAGGGGTGTCAAGCAACGCCTGAAACTCGGCAAACCTGTCTTCGCTTAAGCCGAAGAAAGTTTGATCAAGCAGTACGTCTTCTGCCGCTTTGCAGGATGCAGCCAGCATAAAGTCGGACCGGGAACGACCCTGCCGTGCAGCGGCTTGATCAATCAGGTCACGTTGACGCACCTTGGCGCGGATGTTAATATTGACATCCTCCCCTCCCTCTCGCTAACGCTCGGCCCCACAGGGCAAAGGAAGGGGATTCCTACCGTGTTTAGCCCACAGGGACCAACTCACCTCGGTGGGTTCCTG
>JAAYHN010000083.1 GCA_012735395.1 Alcaligenaceae bacterium
AACACTGGTTGCCTTGCATCAGTCACCTGGCGAGCCCTGGTCGCTGGCGTCCATGGCGCAAACGGCCGCCATGTCACGCAGCGCATTCGCCGCTGCTTTCAGGCAGGTGACCGGTATGACGCCCGCTGCTTATCTGGCCGATTGGCGGCTGACGCTGGCAAGTACCATGATTCGGGAAAACCGGCCGCTAAAACTGGTCGCGATGGAGCTTGGCTTTGCCAGTGCCTCTTCATTATCAAGGGCTTTTAGCCTGCGTTTTGGCCTGTCACCACGTCAATGGGTCCAGAGTCTTGAAAACACGTCTTTGCCAGGTTGAGTGTCAGGCTTGGCCGCTTGTATGGTTAACCGTATTTTGCAGCAAGGTTTCCAGGGCAGCCAGAAGCTCGTCGGGTGAAGCGCTGGCATCCAGTACCGGGATTTTCCCTTGTTCAACTGCCGGCGGTTTTTTCAATGACTGGATATAGTCGTCCCAGTGTTCAAGTTTCCATTGGTCGCGCGGGTCTGCCCGTTTAATAATACGTTCTTTGCGTACCGGGTGGGGCAGCTCAAGCCAGACATGCAACAGGCGTGTATGTGCCGGCAGGCCAAGTGCCTGTGCCGAAAACAGGGCTCCTGATGCCAGTTCCCGGCTCCATGGGCCGGGGAAAACCACATTCAGGCCCAGATCAAGCTGGTCTTTGCCGATCAGCAGGGTGCTGTTATATTGCAGGTCCCGTATCTTTTCCTTGAAAAAAGGGCTGTCCCTGTCATTCGGATCTTGGCCAAAGGCCTGCAGAAAAGGGCCTGTCCAGTATTCACCCACCGTGTCTTTGTCAAGGACGCACCAGGTTTGTTGCTGTTGCAGTTGCTGCCGGATAAAACGGGTGGTTAGTACGGATTTGCCGGTGCCGGCATGACCCAGAATGAAAAGCGCGCAAGGGGCGGACATAGGCATCCTTTCAACATAAAAGTTGAAGTATTAAATAATCTGGCGTTTTTTGTAGCCAGGTGAAAGCCGTTATTATAGGTCTTGCAGCCTTGCCAGGATAAGATATTCCGGAATCGGCCGGAATCAGCCAGTTTGCTTCATGACGGCAGTACCGCATTCGGGCAGAAGCTGTAATGGCAGCTGCTGTTTGTCCAGCCATGCCTGCAGGCTGGCAGAAGCCGGGGTTGCCTGTTGTTCGGGGCGAACAGGGTGTGCATAATCTGCCCACATCAGCATATTAAGGGCTTGTAACAGTAAACCGGGCTCTGCCTTGAATGGGCGTATCTGGCGCAACTCATGAAAAGATTGCGGGCCTGTTGCCAGTGCTGTCAGCAGGGGGGAAAACATTTCTGCCGGCCCGGGAATGGTGCCGATTTGGGTCTTGAATTCCAGGGCGCCCGGTGCCGGCATGCCAGGCAGGGCCCTGAATACGGCATTATCCAAATAGCCCATATGGTTTGCAAAACCCAGTGTTTGCGGGTTCAGCTGGAATATATCCAGTCGCTGGTGCTGGTTACGGGCCATGTCTTTGACCGTTTCCCGCAATGACTGGCTGGGCAGGTTTTTTAAAATTGGCTGGATATTGCCAGGAATAGACAGGGTATCCATGTTTTCAAAGCTATCAGCACTGCCAATGAAACTGACGCTGGTCTGGCTGACAATACGGTGCAGGTCGGCTGAATGCTGGGGGTGCCAGTAATCGGTCAGGAACTCATGGGCCAGATAGGCAGGCAATTCTTTTTCAAGCTCGACCAGTTCCTTTTCAATTTCAGGGTTATCGATGAAAAGGCCGGCGCCGTTATTGGCCAGTGTGCGCAACAGTTGCATGCCATTCTGGATGCCTTGTATTGAATTTCCTTCGGTTGCTTTTGCTGCTTCATAAAGCACTTTCTGGATAGCGGTTAAACGGGCAGCCCCCGGAAAGCACATATAGTGCAAATAAACGATGCCCTGCGGTTTAAGTGATTTATAAATCAATTGCAGAATACCGGCCTGTGCTTTTGGGGGTAGCCACGACCAGGTACCGTGACTGACAATAAAATCGAATGTTTCAGTATTCTGTTCGGCAAACTCATCAAAACTGGCTTCAATAAAGC
>JAAYHN010000084.1 GCA_012735395.1 Alcaligenaceae bacterium
ACCAAATTATCAACATAAAAATTTAGCATGAATGAACAAGGTTTCATAGCGTTCCCTGACAGCCCGTTTCAGCTGTATCAACCCTATCCGCCAGCTGGCGACCAGCCGCAGGCAATAGCGTCGCTTACGGAAGGAATTCGTGATGGCCTGATGTTCCAGACATTACTGGGCGTAACCGGATCGGGTAAACCCTACACAATGGCAAATACCATTGCGCAGTTAGGTCGCCCCGCGCTGGTGCTGGCACCCAATAAAACGCTAGCAGCCCAATTATACGCTGAAATGCGAGAGTTTTTTCCACATAACGCCGTTGAGTATTTCGTTTCTTATTACGATTATTACCAGCCCGAGGCCTATGTACCTACTCGTGACCTGTTCATAGAAAAAGACTCCTCCATCAATGAACATATTGAACAGATGCGGCTTTCCGCCACCAAAAGCCTGCTGGAAAGGCGTGATACGATTATTGTCGGTACAGTTTCCTGTATTTACGGTATTGGTAATCCGGGTGACTACCATGCCATGATTCTTATTCTGCGCAGCGGTGACCATATTCCCCGCCAGGAATTGCTGGGGCGCCTGGTTGCCATGCAGTATGAACGCAATGATGTTGATTTTGACCGGGGGACATTCCGGGTACGGGGCGAAGTGATCGATATTTTCCCGGCTGAAAGTGCCGAGCTAGCCCTCAGGTTGACCCTGTTTGATGACGAAATAGAAACACTGGAGCTGTTTGACCCGTTAACCGGCAAAGTCAGGCAAAAAGTGCCTCGTTTTACGGTTTATCCGGGCTCGCATTATGTCACGCCACGTGACACGGTTTTGCGGGCGATAGAAACCATCAAATCAGAACTGCGTGAGCGGGTCCAATATTTTGTGAACGACAATAAGCTGGTAGAGGCGCAACGGATAGAGCAACGCACCCGCTTTGATATAGAAATGCTGCAGGAACTGGGCTTTTGCAAGGGTATTGAAAACTATTCCAGGCATTTATCAGGTGCCGCAGCGGGCGATCCACCACCTACCTTGATTGATTACCTGCCCGAAGATGCCATTATGTTTTTTGATGAGAGTCACGTCATGATGGGGCAATTGCGTGCCATGTACCGTGGTGACCGCTCACGCAAGGAAACTCTGGTCCAGTTCGGTTTCAGGCTGCCCTCCGCACTGGATAACCGGCCACTCAAAATGGAAGAGTTCGAGCAGCGCATGCGGCAAAGCGTGTTTGTATCGGCAACACCGGCCGATTACGAAAAAGAACACGCTGACAACGTGGTAGAACAGGTTGTCCGGCCCACCGGGCTGATAGACCCCGTGGTAGAGGTGCGTCCAGCCGGCACCCAGGTTGATGATTTGCTGGGTGAGGCAAAATTGCGGATTGCACAGGGTGAACGTGTTCTGGTTACAACCTTAACCAAACGTATGGCCGAAGACCTGACAGACTACCTTGTTGAAAACGGGCTTAAAGTCCGTTACCTGCATTCGGATATTGATACCGTAGAGCGCGTTGAAATTATCCGGGACTTGCGTTTGGGGCATTTTGACGTGTTGGTCGGCATTAACCTGTTACGTGAAGGTCTGGATATTCCCGAGGTATCCCTGGTGGCCATTCTTGATGCCGACAAAGAAGGCTTCCTGCGTTCCGAACGCAGTCTTATTCAAACGATCGGGCGTGCGGCGCGTAACCTGAATGGCAAAGCGGTTTTATATGCCGACCGTATTACCGACTCCATGCATAAGGCCATTGGTGAAACCGAAAGGCGCCGGCAAAAACAGATGGCGCATAATACCAAACACGGTATTACACCTAAAGGCGTTAATAAAGCGGTCAAGGAAATGATTGACGGGGTAATTTCCAATGCCGCCCAGCAGTCACTGAATAGCGAAATGGAGTTTCTTGACGTGATTGGTGATGAAAAAACACTGGCACGTGAAATAAAACGGCTGGAAAAACTCATGCACGATCATGCCCG
>JAAYHN010000085.1 GCA_012735395.1 Alcaligenaceae bacterium
CTTGTTGACTGGTCTTGCTCCATCATTCTTTCAATGATGCCATCCAGCACATCATATTCTGGCAAACTGTCCTGATCGGTCTGGTCTTCACGCAGTTCGGCCGATGGCGGTCGGGTAATAATCCGTTCGGGAATAACGGGGGTAACCGTATTGCGCCACACCGCCAGGCGATATACCCAGGTTTTGGGAATATCTTTCAAGGCGGCAAAACCGCCCACCATATCACCATATAAGGTGCAATAACCGGTTGCCAGCTCTGACTTGTTGCCCGTTGTTAACACCACGGAACCAAATTTGTTGGAAAACGCCATGAGCAAATCACCGCGAATTCTGGCCTGAAGGTTTTCTTCGGTGGTATCAGCGGGCCTGTCTTTAAAAACAGGGGCCAATGCGTCAAGATAGGCCCCAAACATGCCGGCGATTTCAATTTCATGGTAATCAATACCCAGACGTTGCGCCATATCCCGGGAATCGGTAAGCGAAATATCTGCCGTATACCTGGAAGGCATCATGACTGCCTGTATATTTTCGGCACCAATGGCATCTGCTGCCAAAGCAAGCACAACAGCCGAATCTATACCGCCCGACAAACCCAAAACCGCTTTTTTAAAGAAATTCTTGCCAAGGTAGTCTTTCAGGGCCAGTACCAGGGCACGCCATATTTCCGACTCAAGCGGTTCATCATTGTTTTTTTGCAAGGTATTGAAAGTCAAACCGGCTTCAGCAAGCGCTGCCAAAGGTAAAACCTGTTTGGCTGAAAGCCCGGTATTTTCCAACTGCACCAGGCCCAGGGCCGGCACAAATGTATTCAATTCCTGTATGGTATTTGCCTGTGCATCCAGCACAAAAGAGTTGCCATCAAAAACCAGTTCGTCTTGCCCGCCTACCATATTGCAGTAAACCGCCGCCATTTGATGGCTGCAGACATGTTGACGGATCGTATCAATACGCTGCTCGTCTTTGTTCATGGTGTAAGGCGAGGCGTTCAGTATCAATAAGGTTTGTGCACCCGCCTGCGCAGCCTGGGCTGGTACATATGGCAACCAGGTGTCTTCACAAATGGCAACGCCAAAGCGATGGCCTTTCAGGGTAAAAACAAAGGGGGCATTGCCGGGTGTGAAATAGCGCTTTTCATCAAACACGGAATAATTGGGCAGTTCCTGTTTGAAATAAACCCCTTTCACTTCACCATTAAGCAGCAGGGAAGCACAATTGCGGATTCCTTCAGGTGTATGGGCAACATGGCCAAGCAACACATGCAGGTTGGTACAGGCAGCCAGTTGTTGCGATAACTTTTCCAATTCAGCGGTTTGTTCTTCAATAAACCGTGGCCTTAACAGCAGATCTTCGGGCTGATAGCCTGTTAATGCCAGCTCAGGCAAAACCAGGATGTCCGCACCCTGTTCATGGGCTTTTTGCGCGGCCTGCAGAATAAGCGCTGCATTATCGGCAAAGCGCCCTACCGTTGCATTAATTTGGGCCAGTGCAATTAAAATAGGTGCTTCCATCATGATCAGAAAAGTTAAATATTCACTAAACTTTTAATTATCACACAGTTGCGCTTTATCCACGAATAAAATACTTATAATTAACAGAAATAACTTATTTTCAATATATTCTCTTTTATCGTATCCCGTACCTATTATGACTAATAACAATTCTTCGCAAAATCAATTTGACAACAAGTCACAAGCCTGGTCCGCCCGCTTTTCCGAGCCCGTTTCAGACCTGGTCAAGCGCTACACCGCTTCGGTTGATTTTGACAAGCGACTGGCCCGCTTCGACATCCAGGGCTCTTTGGCCCATGCCGATATGCTGGCCCATGTCGGGGTCATCTCCAGCCAAGACCTGCAGGATATTCAAAAAGGCATGCAACAGGTGCTGGCAGAAATAGAAAACGGCCAGTTTGAATGGCTGCTTGACCTGGAAGACGTCCACCTTAATATTGAAAAACGCCTGGTTGAACTTATTGGCGATGCCGGCAAACGCCTGCATACCGGCCGTTCACGCAATGACCAGGTGGCAACCGATATCCGCCTGTGGCTGCGCGAGGAAATTGACGTTTCCAGCGAATTGTTGAAACAGCTGCGCCATGCCCTTGCCACCGTTGCACTGGAACACCACGACACCATCATGCCCGGCTTTACCCATTTGCAGGTGGCCCAGCCGGTTACCTTCGGCCACCATTTGCTGGCCTACGCCGAAATGTTTGCCCGTGATGCCCAGCGCCTGCAAGACTGCCGCAAGCGGGTTAACCAGCTGCCATTGGGCGCCGCTGCCCTGGCTGGCACATCTTACCCGATTGACCGTGAACGCGTGGCCCGCAGCCTTGAGTTTGACGGTGTTTGCCGCAACTCCCTGGATGCCGTTTCCGACCGTGACTTTGCGATTGAATTTTGCGCGGCGGTTTCTTTGGTCATGACCCATATTTCCCGCCTGTCCGAAGAGCTTATTTTATGGATGAGCCCACGCGTTGGCTTTATTGAACTGGCCGACCGCTTCTGCACGGGCAGTTCCATCATGCCGCAAAAGAAAAACCCCGACGTACCCGAACTGGCCCGTGGCAAAACCGGCCGTGTCAATGGCAATTTAATTGGCCTGTTAACCCTTATGAAAGGCCAGCCGCTGGCCTATAACAAAGACAACCAGGAAGACAAGGAAGGCCTGTTTGATTCAGCCGATACCCTGCGCGACACTCTGACTATTTTTGTCGACATGGTTGGCGGCATCAAGGTTAAGGCAGAGAACATGCGTGCCGCTGCCCTGCAAGGCTTTTCTACTGCCACTGACCTGGCCGACTATATGGTTAAAAAAGGCCTGCCTTTCCGTGACGCGCACGAAGCTGTCGCCCTGGCGGTGCGTAAATGCGAAGAATCCGGTTGCGACCTGGCTGATTTAAGCCTGGCACAATTGCAGCAATTCAATGCCAGCATTGAAGAAGATGTGTTTGAAGTGCTGACACTGGAAGGTTCGGTGTCTGCCCGTGCCCATATTGGCGGTACCGCGCCAGCAAGGGTAAAAGAAGAAGCCTTGCGTATTCTGGCTGAGGCTTGACAGGCATCATATTTCATTATTGAAAAGCCCCCAAAAAGTTGAATTGATGTCCATTTTTGGGGGGCAGTTCAGAATGCAGGAACAGGAAAACTTCCGGGCGATGGCCTTACGGCGATCGCTTGATGAGGCTTTTGTTACCCAATCGTTTTAGCTTAAACCGGTTTCCTGTTTCACGGCATCTTCATGAAGTGACTCATTCAGCTGGTCAACAATGGTGGTCCAGGCGCCATCAATTTCCAGTTTTTCAGCAATGAATTGACGCTGTGCTTCTGTCCAGAAAGGGGCATCAACAATATCCACATCAGCCGCCAATTGGTGCTGGCCAATAAACTTGGCAATCGCTTCATCGCTATCATCCAGGCCAAGCTGTAAAAACAGATTGCTCATACGCGGTATGGTGGTCATAGAGTTCTCCTTATCGTTAAATGGTTAATACGTTTACAGGTAGGTTAGCCCAAGCAGCTGAAGATGTCCATGATGTCTTAGGTTGATGAGCATACCTCACCGCTCGTCCATTCCATGGCCCGTTCCCGTGGGAATGCAGAACCTTTATCCTTAAAGTCATCCCAAAAGCAAAGTCATACCCATACTGCTTTCAAACCCGCTGTTTCACAAATTCAAAATTGGCGTACAATCGTTTGAAAGAAGCTGAATCAGAAGTCATCAAATTTATTGCCATTTCAATTTATCAAACCTTTATTGAATAGCGCTGTGTATTTTTGTTCAATAAAGCCAACGATAAAAAACCGGATCAACAGGCAATGCCCACAGCGCCTGTTGCAGGAGACGAGGTTTATGAGCCAAAAAACAAAACTGTTTATTCGACGTGCGGCCGTACTGGGCGCAGGTGTAATGGGGGCACAAATTGCCGCTCACCTGGCCAATGCCGGCGTTGAGGTAATTCTGTTTGACCTGCCCGGCAAAGAACCCGATAAAAACAGCCACATTAAACAGGCCATTGCCCATCTGGCAAAACTGCAGCCCGCACCCCTGGCTGTCAAACAGGCAGCCCAATTGATTCAAGCCGCCAATTATGATGAAAACCTTCAGCAACTGGCAGAGTGCGATTTCATCATTGAGGCTATTGCAGAAAAAATTGAATGGAAAGAAAGCCTGTACCGGCAAATCACCCCGCACATTGGCACCAACAGCATCCTGGTTTCCAATACCTCGGGACTGTCCATCAACCGGCTGGCCCAGGCCCTGCCTGACACCCTGCGCTCCCGGTTTTGCGGGGTTCACTTCTTTAACCCGCCCCGCTACATGTCGTTGGTGGAATTGATTCCCGCCAATGAAACCAGCGCTGTCATGCTAAACCAGCTGGAAGCCTGGCTCACCCGATTTCTGGGCAAAGGCGTGGTGCGCGCGCTGGATACCCCCAATTTTATTGCCAACCGGGTAGGGATATTTTCCATTCTGGCCACCATGCACCATACCCAGGCATTGCAACTGGGTTTTGATGAGGTCGACAGTTTGACCGGCCCTAAAATTGGCCGGGCAAAAAGCGCCACCTACCGCACTGCCGATGTAGTGGGGCTGGATACCCTGAACCATGTTATTCAAACCATGCACGACACCCTGCCCAATGACCCCTGGCACGCTTACTTCAAAGCACCGGCCTGGCTCGCTGCCCTGCTGGACAAAGGCTTGCTAGGGCAAAAAACCGGGGCGGGCATTTTCCGCAAGCAAGGCAAGGAAATCCAGGTGCTGGATCTTGCCCGGCAAGACTATCGCCCTGCTGCCGGGGTGATTGAACCTGAAGTGAATGAAATACTTAAAATCCGCAACCCGGCCGAGCGCTTTGCGGCCTTGCGGGCCTCATCCAGCAAGCAGGCCCGTTTCCTGTGGGCTATTTTCCGCGATGTATTCCATTATTGCGCTTACCATCTGGCATCTATCGCCCATTGCGCCAGAGATGTAGACCTGGCCATCCGCTGGGGTTTCGGCTGGACCCAGGGGCCATTTGAAACCTGGCAGGCAGCCGGCTGGCAGGAAATTGCTAAGGCCATTCAGGCTGATATCAATGCCGGGCTTACGCTAAGCGATGCCCCGCTGCCTGCCTGGGTCTTTGCGCGTGAAGGCGTACATGAAGCCAAGGGTTCCTGGTCTGCCAGCCAGCAAACCCTGCTTGGCCGCTCTACCCTGCCCGTTTATCAGCGCCAGCTTTACCCCGAAACCGTACTGGGTGAAACACCGGCTCCAAAAGGCGAGACCGTTTGGGAAAACAGCGGGGTTCGCTTATGGACACACCAACACGACCCGCAAATTGCCATTCTTTCCTTCACCTCAAAAATGCATGCCATTGGTGATGAGGTGTTGGAAGGCATTCAGCATGCCATCGAACTGGCGGAAAATGATTTTGACGGCCTGCTAATTTGGCATGAGGCCCCTTTTTCCGCCGGTGCCAACCTTCAGCAAATTGCCATGGCCTGCGCACAGCAAGATTATGAAACCCTGGAAAATAGCGTAAAGCGGTTCCAGCAAACCTCCATGGCCATCAAGCATGCCAGCGTACCCGTTGTTATTGCTGCCCAGGGCATGGCACTGGGCGGGGGGTGTGAATTCTTCATGCATGCCGCCCACCGGGTAGCCGCACTGGAAAGTTACATAGGACTGGTTGAAGCCGGTGTGGGCTTGATTCCAGCCGGGGGTGCCTGCAAAGAATTTGCCATTCGGGCTGCAGAGTACGGTTCACGCCAGGCAACGGGCGATGTGTTTTCTTTCCTGCAGAACATATTCAATACCGTTGCCATGGCAACCGTTTCCGGCAGCGCTGCACAAGCAAAAGAGCTGGGTTTTGCCCTGCCTGCCGATGACATTGTTTTCAACCCCCATGAATTGCTATACATTGGGTTAACGCGAACCCGTGCCCTGGCCGAAGCCGGTTACCGCCCGCCACCACGGGCACGCAATATTGCCGTGGCAGGCCGCTCTGGCATTGCCACGCTGGAAATGATGCTGCTTAACATGCGTGAAGGCCATTTCATTTCAGCCCATGATTACAAAGTAGCCCGCTCGCTGGCGGTTGCCCTATGTGGTGGCGAAGTTGAACCTGGTACCCTGGTAAATGACGACTGGTTACTGGCGGTTGAACGACGTGAATTCATGAAGCTGCTTAAAACCCCGGAAACCCAGGCCAGAATCAAGCACATGCTGGAAACCGGTAAACCCCTGCGCAACTGAGATAGACGGAGACAAAAAATGAGCAAACAGATTCAGGAAGCCTATATCGTTGCCGCAACCCGCTTGCCTGTTGGCAAACGCAATGGCATGTTCAAAACCACCCGCCCCGATGACATGCTTGCCTACGCCATCAAATCCGTGCTGGCACAGGCACCGCAACTGGACCCGGCCCTGGTGGAAGACGTGATTGTGGGCTGCGCCATGCCCGAAGCCGAACAAGGCATGAATGTGGCACGTATTGGCCTGCTGCTGGCTGGCCTGCCCGATTCCGTACCTGGCGTTACCATTAACCGCTTTTGTTCTTCGGGCCTGCAGGCCGTGGCGGATGCCGCCGCCCGTATTCGCCTGGGTGAGGCTGACGTCATGATTGCCGCCGGTACCGAAACCATGAGCATGATGCCCCAAATCATGGGTAACAAGGTTTCCATTAACCCGGCCATTTTTGAAAATGAAAACAACCTAGGTATTGCCTATGGCATGGGCTTAACGGCTGAAAAGGTAGCCGAACGCTGGCATGTCAGCCGTGAAGACCAGGACAGTTTTGCCGCAGATTCCCATGAAAAAGCACTGGCTGCCATTGCCGCAGGCCATTTTAAAGATGAAATCACCTCCTATACCGTGCGCAAGCATCTGCCCAATATGCAAAACGGTGAAGTGCAGATTATTGAAAAACTGTGCGATACCGACGAAGGCCCCCGGGCAGACTCCAGCCTTGCCGCACTGGCCAAACTGCGCCCCGTATTCAATGCCAAAGGCAGTGTAACGGCAGGCAACTCATCGCAAATGTCAGACGGCTCTGCGGCTGTTTTACTGGTGTCAGAAAAAATACTGAAGCAGTTTAACCTGCAACCACTGGCCCGTTTTGCGGGTTTTGCGGTAGCAGGGGTTCCGCCTGAAATCATGGGTATCGGGCCCATCGCAGCCATTCCCAAAGTATTGAAGCAGAACGGCATCAGGCAGGAAGATATTGACTGGATAGAACTGAATGAAGCCTTTGCCGCGCAGTCACTGGCGGTGATTCGGGAGCTGGGGCTGGATATGGGCAAGGTTAACCCGCTGGGCGGTGCCATAGCCCTGGGTCACCCGCTTGGGGCAACTGGGGCCATTCGTACCGCAACGATTGTGCATGGGCTGCAAAGGACACAACAGAAATGGGGGATGGTGACCATGTGTATTGGCACGGGGATGGGGGCTGCGGGTTTGTTTGAGCGGGTTTAGGGAGGATTGGTTCAAGAGCAAGTTTTTTGCTCTTGAACTTTTGTATAACTTAGATGACTACACAGTTTTATTTACAGGCTCAATTTAGCGGCTAAAAACTGCTCAAGTAGGCAGTACGCTGGGAATAGTTTTACAAATCACATACCCCTCCGAACACCCTCCTGCAGTCTCAAATACCTAGCATCTTGCGCAAGGTTCGGCTCAGCCTGAGTTACTGCATCCAAGCATTGACCCACTTCGGTATGTACCCACTGTTGGTCGGCAACTACTGCATCCAACAATAACAATGCTTCCCTTGGGAATCGTGTGCACAGCCCTGAATCGAACAACAAGTGCACGACATAGTAAGGGCGCTCAACTGGTTGTAACCAGTCCCGCACAGAAGTCACTGCCTCTGGAAACATATCTCCAGCAGCAATAGCTAACCGGGTCAAAGACTCTGAAATTCGCGAGGTCACTAAGTCACGAGACTTGGGCCAGATTTTTTGCCAGAACGGTTCGACACGGTTTTTCCAGTAATCCTCACGCTGATCTCCCGCTCCTTCAAGCGCCTGGGACAATGCCTGCGCAGACTCCTCTAGCCCCTCTTGTGGAAGCGAGCCAATCGCAGCGCGGAACTCTTCGACGGCGTATCCGTCGGTTGGACCCAACGCCGCGTAGGTCAGAAAAGCCGCAAACTGCTGTCGGTGCTCGCCAAGATCAGCATAGTGATTTGCGGTATCTAAGAGCTGCGGCTTGAAGACTATCAATAACGGCTGATACAGCCGCGGCGACCAAAGGAAACCTTCCCAAACGGCTTTTGCTTCAATAGGGTTATTCCAATCGAACAACGGCAAAAGGTATCGCTCGGTCCATATACGATCCACACGAAAAAAAGCGATGAGTCGCGAACCTAACAACACCCGACCATGGCGGAATCGATCTATCTGCTCGTCGCATAGTGCTGTGAAAACGGGCTTCAATTCAGCCGGAAGCAAATCGTTGTCATTCGGGCTCCGCTTGAACCAAAGATTAATCAGGGCTTGCGTGACATGCCCAATGGGGTGGTTGATTGCAGAGCCAACGGGGTCGTAGGTTTGGATGCCATTGCGAGTGATCCGAAAACCTGAGTCCGCTTCTAGCGGCAATTCCAGCACACGACGGCATAAACTCAGCAGGATGTCCTCGTGGCGGTTAATCGACTTGGATACGGATTGGAGCCACCAGGTAACAGCGTGGTCAACCTCCTGAAGGACAGCATCGGGCATGACCTGCACCAATGGCGCGGCGTATCGCCAGGAGCGCAACGCCATGTCTTCTTCAGCCCAAGCCTGCAAAGCTTCGCGCCATCGGCTAGCGGGCCACACGTCATCCTGTGCCAAATCGCACAACGCGGACAAGCTGTGAAAGAAGCGTGTACGACAGACTTCGCGCCACGTATCTTCGTAGAAAGGACGCCGCTCCGGCAGAGGGTTGGTGAGCCACTGCACAAGTTCCTGCCGCTTGCGGGGAGCAATATCGACGTCTCTGCTATCCTCGTAATCCGGATCGCCGGTGCCACTCATCCAGTGTGAGAACTCGTCGCGCTCGTTGGTCGCCAATTGCCATTGTGGGTAGGCACTCGTAATTTCCGCCAAACGCGCCGCAGCCGTTGCCCCCAGGAGCAAACCCGACGTATTTAGCTTGGCCAGATGCAGCCAGACAGAACGAGCCACCAAGTCTTGCCACCGATCTTCCTCAAGACCATCTCGGTACATCTCACGCGGTGGGCCAACCAAAATGGCTGCCTCTAGATGTTGCTGTTCGGCTGCCGCCAAATGTTGCCCTTGCAGGACGAACAGCCTGAACACCTCGCGCCCCGTATCTGTGGACCACAACCACCACGCGTCATCTGCCAACAACCAATTCACCCACTGCCCTGGAGGGATGCAACCATCCTTGCTGGCGGCAAACAGGGCCAGACGCTTGAAAGTGGGGTACGGCAGTTCAAACCAATTCTGCGCGATGCGCGTCGCACGCGCACTGTCGTTAGCACGGACCGACAACCATGCATCGCGCAGCAATTCGATTAGGCTCACCCAGTCTCGGAACCCACGGTTTTGCCAGTGTGGGGTGATAGACGGTAGATCCCAGTGTGATCGGTCTCTGTAATCGTCAGCCTCGCCCAGCTCACGCAGCAGGTCCAGCGCATCACGCAACAACAGTTGAAAATCATCCAGTAGTTCTGGTAGGACCGACGTCCAGCGCTCGTCAGCCAAATCACGCAGAGCGGAATGCACGTGATCAGCGGCCAGCGCGAGCTCCCAGTCCACCAGCTGCTTGATCCGTGTAGGCTCGTCAGCGCTGCCTAAGTCGTCGTTATCCCAGCGAAATGGCTTCTTCAAGACAATCTTGGGTGCGAGTAACTCTCGCAACTCCAAGCGTAATGTAGTGCTCAACCCTTCCCGCTTAAGGCGTCCTTTCCAGCGAAACAAATCGGAGTCGCGCCACGATGATTTAATCCGACCACTGAGCAGAAGGCGCCACAAAGTACGCATCGATGTGCTAGGAATGGCCTTGGGTGCGTGCAAGCGGATTTCATTGAGCTCGGAAGTTTTCCCCTCACGCTCCAATGAAGCAAAGCGATCTAGCTCGTGTTCGATCAACCACGGCCAACGATCATGTAACTGCCCGCCCCGTTCTGCAATCCAGATGACCAGTCTGGGGTCATCCAGATGGCGCACTAGCCATCGAGCCAGATGAAACATTACGTCATCCCACTGACTGCCAGTGATGCCGCCGAAGGCAAGCAACATCGGCGGCGCACGGTCATAGGACGCAGGCCGCCGAATCAAGCTGAAGCGCAGCTTGGTATCCACTTCGTCACGAGGCGGCACACCGAAGCGAGACAAATCGCCGTGTCCAAAATGCTCATGCGCAAAGGGTTCCAGCAGCCAGTCTAGTGAAGGGGCAGGATTAAAATCGGCGAAGCGTTTCGCGGGTAGGCCCGATTTGTCCGACAAGGCCCAAAGCATCCGCCCGACGAAATCGTCCTGCTGCGTGCTCTTCTGTGGGCGCGTCAGGGCGTGCTTAACAACAATTGCTTCTTTGCCCTGCACGCCATCACGATAGGTTTCTGCCCAAGCGTGCAGAGTCTGGTGCAGCGCGGAATGGTCATAGCCGCCAGCAGGTACGCTGTAGAGAATGGGAGTGACACCCTTGGCTTCCCATTCAATGGTTTTCCGACGTTCTTGCCCCGGTTCACAATCACCCAGTGCCCAAGCCTGAGGAGTGACTTCGCCCAGCATCCGGTCAGCCGCCAGCGCATCCATCATGTAGCGCAGCACAGGATCGTTGATGCTATATCCCACAAAGCAAACCACATAATTGCGGAATAGCTCACTCACAAAGCGTGCCGCCCAGCGTTCGGTCAAATACGCCAACCCAAAATCACCACTGGTGACTACCAGGCGGTTCAGGGCTGTGTCGTCTATCTTTTCAGGTAACAAGCCATGTAGATAGATCAGCCCGTTCCAACGGCTATTCTTCGGAATTGGCAGCATCGGGGCCGCGTGATCCTGGAACGTTTGGCCCATGCGTTTGGCCGCCACATGAAAAATGCGGTCGAAGTTGGTGGTGACCAGCCGTAGTGCACCCTCGCGGCTGCGAGCTAGGCACAACAGCGCCGAGTGTGTATCGATAGCTCCCTTGCGGCGGAGCTTCGGCTTCAGGGCCTGCACCAGTGCGCGACGGACGGCCAAACGTTGGCCTGGCAGACGCCGCTCAAGCAGATCGAGCGTGGCATCGAATTGCTCTCGTTCGAAGGCCTCTCGCTCAATGTCCGAAAGCGTCGTCCCATTGAGGCGATAGATCTGCTCTACCAGCCCCCTGAAACCCGGTAGGCCAGCGGGATAGGAAATGCCCGCGCCACAAAAAAACACGACGCGTCCTTCCTCTTGTGCTTGCAATAAAGCCTCGGGGATATCAGGACCATTTTCTATGAACTGCATTTCTTCCCTGTTACAAGTAGGTTTTTCCTGCTTCTATACATCTCGATACGAGACTCGCCTTTGAGACTCATCTGTGACTAGTCGACTGGGGACGATATACATGTTCGATCCAGCCAAAAATTTCAACTACTTCCAGCAGTCCATTCCTCAATCATATTCGCCCAATCCTGCAACATAGCTACCCGCTGTTAGCGGCACTCATTCCCTTCTGCTCGTGCGCTAGGCATTTTTCAATCCAATCGGTATTGTAACCTGCTTCATGCAACAGCGTACTGGCCGTTCGTCGTAGATCGTGTAGCCCAAACTTGGCAAGGGGCTTACAGTCTCTCTGCGCTCCTTTGTAAGTTAGCACCTGATTGATGGTGGCTGTGCTCATCGGTACATCTGAGTCATACCGTGATGGCAACACAAAATCAGGGCCACCAACGAAGGTCTTCAGGGCTATGAAAATATCCAGCGCCTGCCGGGATAGGAAGACCAAATGCAGATTTCGGCGTTTCATCCTCTCCTTTGAAATCGTCCAAAGCGCTTCGCTGAAATTAATCTCGCTCCAGGTCGCTTTTGTCAGCTCACTTTTGGGGATTATGGTCAGCAAAAACAGTTGGCAGCCGCGCGATTTGTTGGGCTTGTACCTACTCGCTCCATGTACTGGTACGTCAGCCTGATTTCTTCTGGCGTCAACGCTCTGTCGCGTGGCTCAAACCGAGCGATGCTGGTTGGCCGTACTAATTCCTCCGGGTTTTCGACCTTCTGCCCACTTTCGATGGCCCAGCGAAATACCTACAACACGATTTCACGCACATGAACGACGGTGGCCGGCGCGCCGCGCTCAACAATGGCATCAGTCAGCGCCCGCAGATCCTCATGGATGATCTCCACAAGCTTCTGATTGCTAAATTTCGGCTTCAGCTCGCGCTCATAGACCGAACGGCGCGTATCGCGGGTGAAGTTAGGCATCTGGTAACCACGCAGCCACTTTTCAGCCCAAGCACCGAATGCCTCTGCATCCTTTACCCGCGCCTTGTTTCGAGCCTTCTCCTTGGCCGGAGACTTACCTGCCGCAGCCATCTTCTTGGCGTCACCTAACTGCTCTCGAGCTTCAGCCAGGGTCATTTTAACACCATGCGCAAAGGGCGCTTGGCACTTCCTTCAGCCGGTGTTTGTCAAGGTAGTTGTCACTGTTTTTTGTCTTAAGCAGCTTGTTGCATCTTCATCTCTTTTTCAGGGTTCAACGTGACAGGTCCAATCGGCTCACAATTTCTGACTGGGCGTGTTCCCCAGCGTGAGGGGTTACGCAGCTTGGCCTGC
>JAAYHN010000086.1 GCA_012735395.1 Alcaligenaceae bacterium
AACATGAATAAGCCCTCTAAATTCGCATTAGCATTCGCCGTTGTTGCTGCCGCAACTACCGGCGTAGCATCAGCGCAAACTGTCGACAACTGGGTCAACCCATACGGTCTGGTTTGGATGAACGGCACAAATGAACATTGCTGGCGTGACGCATACTGGACACCTGCAACAGCAGCCCAAGGTTGCGGCGCCCCGCAATCACCCGACATCGTCGCTCAAAAAGTAACATTCAACGCTGACACTTTCTTTGATTTTGACAAATCAACCCTGAAACCTGAAGGTCGCAACATCCTTGACCAGGTTGCCCAACAAACAACCCAACTGAACCTTGAGTCAGTGATTGCTGTTGGCCACACAGACTCTGTTGGTACCGACCAGTACAACCAGGCCCTGTCAGAGCGTCGTGCCGCTGCAGTTAAAAACTACCTGATTTCAAAAGGCGTTCCTGCCGATCAAATCATTGCATCCGGTAAAGGCGAATCACAACCCGTTGCTTCAAACGCAACACGTGAAGGCCGTGCACAAAACCGTCGTGTAGAAATCGAAATCGTCGGTTCACGCAAATCATAATCAAGCAATTCATATTGCTTACAGCAAAAGGCCCCCTTTCAGGGGGCCTTTTGCTACCTGTCTTTTAAACAGTTTAGACCCTCCTATGATAAACTCAAGGTATTATCATTTTTGTCCTGCTGATTTCCAGACGCCATGAATTTATCAACACCCTCTTCTTCCGCACCATTAAACGCTGATCCTGCCGAACTGGAAAAATTCAGCGCACTGGCTTCCAAATGGTGGGACCCAACCAGTGAATTCAAACCCCTGCACGCCATTAACCCGCTTCGACTGGATTGGATCCAGTCACAAGCCGGTACATTGACCGGCAAACGCGTTATTGATGTTGGCTGTGGCGGCGGCATTCTCTCGGAAAGCATGGCACTGGCCGGGGCCGAAGTAACGGGTATTGACCTTGCCCAGAAATCATTGACTGTCGCAAAACTGCATGGCCTTGAATCGGGTGTAAAAGTAGAATACCTTAATATTGCCGTAGAGCAAATTGCCCAGGAACGCAAAGCACAGTATGACATTGTTACCTGCATGGAAATGCTTGAACATGTACCCGATCCGGCATCCATTATCAATGCCTGCTCGCAACTGGTTAAGCCTGGCGGCTGGATATTTTTCTCTACCCTGAATCGCAATATGAAATCATTCATGTTTGCCATTGTAGGGGCCGAATATCTCTTGAGCCTGCTTCCAAAAGGTACACACAACTACGCCAGCTTTATCAAGCCCAGCGAACTGGTGGCCAGCGCACGCCGGGCCGGACTTGAATTAATTAACATGAAAGGCATGGAGTACAACCCTTTTACAGAACAGTACAAACTTAGTGGCGATACCTCGGTTAATTATTTAATAGCGACACGCAAATGCGAAGAATAATATTCTTTGACTTCGATGGCACCCTGGTAGATAGCGCACCAGATCTGGCTTATGCCGCCAATATGCAACGCAGCCGTAAAGGTTTGCCCGCCCTTGAATACGAAAAGCTGCGTCCATACGCCTCACAAGGCGCCAGAGGCCTGTTAAAAGCCGCCCTGGACCTGCACCCCGAACACAATGACTACGAACAGGTTCGACAACAATTCCTGCAAGATTACAAAAGCTGCATGACCCGGCACACCCACCTGTTCAATGGCATAGAAACCCTATTAAACAGGATTGAACAAAACAATCTGGCATGGGGAATTGTGACCAACAAGGCTGAAAACCTGTCTTTTCCCATGTTTGATCACTTCCAGCTGACCTCCCGCAGTATTGCAAACGTGTGTGGCGACACCACCCCTTATTCCAAGCCACATCCCGCCCCTCTGCTGCATGCCGCCAATATTGCCAACAGCAAACCGGAAAGCTGTATTTATATTGGTGATGATGAACGTGATATCATTGCAGGAAAAGCGGCAAATATGGCAACGATTGCCGCAGCCTACGGATACTGTGATAACAAGGAAGAAATCCGTAACTGGCAGGCTGATATTATCGTAAACCAGGTAGATGAACTTTGGGATGCCATCATCCACCTGATTCAAACAAAAATGGAATGAAAATGATGAAGCTACACCATTTCACATCCGTATCACTGCTGTGTGCCTCTTCCATACTGCTTACTGGCTGCGTCATCAACCCCGCCCCCGGCAGTCTTAATATCGGCGCCGATGGCAGGCCCGCTTCAACCGTATTTGCCGGCACGCTTTCCCCAAGCAACTGGAATGACCTGGCAGAATCCATCCGCGCCTCAGATAACCAACGGCTAGGGGTTGAGGTCAATCGCGTGCACGATGGCAGCCTCAGGGTGATTCTTCCGGCCAATAGCTCATTCCGCTCGGGTAAAACACAAATCAACAAAAAAATGAACCCGGTACTGGATAAAATCGTCAACGAACTGATTCAGTCCCAAAACCTTCGCATCAAGGTCGTCGGCCACACCGACTCACAAGGAGATGAAGTAAACAACCAGGCCCTTTCTGTACAGCGGGCCGCAACAGTGGCACATTACTTAATAAGGAAAGGCGTTAAAAGCGTACGGATTGATATAGAAGGCAGAGGCGCCATTGACCCCTTAATGACCAACGATACCGCGCAAGGCCGGGCAATTAACCGCCGGATTGAACTTTACCTGTACGAATTGAAATAAACCCGCAAGGCCAGTATGAAACTGGAAATACAAATAAAAAGGGAGCCGAAGCTCCCTTTGATTCGTTCTGTTGCCAAGTGAATCAGGCTCCTAGCGGCCAAATTAGGCGGCTAATGCGTAACTTTCGTCGTTTGCATTTAGAAGTTTTGCTTGATTTACGGTCATCGCCTACCGGCTGCCAATTTCCCTATTTTTCCCTGTCGAAACCATGGCGTCCCCATCAATAAGATACTGACTCACCAATACCCTATTGGTGGAGACGGCGGGAGTTGAACCCGCGTCCAGAAAACTTTCAGTTAACCAGATATACAGCTTAGTTAACATAATACCACAAAATCGTGTTTAGTCCACCATAAAATAGCACTATTATTTCAATGCGTTACGCATCATTTTGTGTATTTAGCAATTTCTTCCAGCCTTCTTCGCCCAGTTCGGTTACTTTGGCAATATTACTGTCAAAAATAGCACTGGCATCAGGGTACTGCTGCGTCGCTTTATCCAGGCTTGCTTCCCGTATTAAATGCAGCACCGGATAAGGCGAACGGTTTGTATAATTGCTGATGTCATCGGGCCCGGTATCGTCAAACTGGTACTCTGGGTGGAAACTGGCAACTTGCAATTCACCCACCAGTTCAAGCTCATCTAAAGTCAGGTCGGCAATATCAAGGAAATCGTTAAAGTCATAAAAATCCTCGAAGACATAAGGAACCACCAGCAATGTCGTATCCAATTCTTCCGGCGAAGTATCCATCAGATGATTACATTCATCTGCCAGTATTTTCTGCAATTCCTTAACCGACTCGGCACCACTCACCACCAGACGGACCTGGTTCCTGACGTAAACACTTTTGGCAAAAGGACACAAATTCAGGCCTATCACCGCCTTTTCCACCCAGCACCGTGTTTTTTCAAGTATGGCCTGCTCTTCGGACACTTCAATCAACTTCATATCTATCAACCTGTTCACTATACACTTTAAGTTTCTATTGTATCTTACTGACAGCCAAATCATTTTCCCGCAAGAAACACATTCATCATTTGGCGCAACCGTGTAAAATGGAACGTTTTACGATTTATTTTACTCTTTTGCATCACTATGACCTTTGCTTTTATTATTCCTTGCGCAACCAATGATACGGGCTGTGAATCTGCCGCCAATGAACCCGGATCGGGTAGTCAGCCCCCTGCCTCAGCGGAAAACGGATACGGCCAGCTCATTGCGACCGTCGAAAGCATCAATCAGTCAGCCAAAGGCGCCCTGATCAGCGTTGTAGAACATGGTGCCACCGCATTAAATGATGAACAAAAAAACCAGCTTTTGAAACAGACTGATTTACTGATGGAATACAACTCCAACGAAATCATCCAAAGCACGATCCAGCAGTTCGCTGCCAGAAAAGACTCATTTAACCTGACCGAACTCACCAGCCTGATCTGGTTTCTTGAGGTGGCACAAAAACATCAGGTCTTTAATAAAGTACAGCGTATATTTGTTATCAGGCCCGGTTTCATTTTTGATGCGGCAAAGCATGGCCTTAGTGCCGGTAAAGAAGAAGCCAAAAACAAATTTATTTTACCCAACCCGTACCCATCAGCCTTCCCCTCAGAAAAAACAGGGCATATTTTCCTGCAATTCAACACCGGGCTTTGGAGTTTTGAAACGAGCCAGATTCCCGAACTGCTAAATACCCTGAGGGCAATGCTTGGCTTCATGAAACAACGCTTTCAGGAAGGGGGTTATGTCGATCTGGGCCATTGCCTGTATAAATTCATTGATGCCAGCCATGTTTTCTATGATCTTGGGCTTGCGCCCAAACCGGCAAACCAGCTAAACAGTTAAGCCACTATCTCGTCAAGCAACCTGCAGACACCTGGCTCCCAGCCAGGTAAATGCAAGGCAAAAACATCTTTTATTTTCTGGTTGCACAGACGTGAATTCAAGGGGCGTTTTGCCGGTGTCGGATATTGCTCCGTGGCAACTGCATGGGCCTGTTTTAAAGCAAGTGGCACCCCTTTTTTACGTAGCTGTCCAAAAACCAGACTGGCATATTCAAACCAGGAAGTTTCCCCATCGGGAACCAGATGATAAATACCACTCAGGTCTTCCCGCGCCATTCCCGGCATACCCTGCAGATAGCTTCTGATGGCATGCGCGGTAACATCCGCAATCAGGTCGGCACCGGTTGGCACGCCAACCTGGTCTCCCACAATACTCAACTCTTCTTTTTCCTGTGCCAGACGCATCATTGTTTTTGCAAAATTATTCCCTTGGGTACCATACACCCAACTGGTACAAAAAACCAGGTGAGCACAGCCAGAATTGGCAATCAGCCGCTCTCCGGCCAGTTTTGAATAACCGTAATAATTGACGGGGCCGGTTGGAGCGGACTCT
>JAAYHN010000087.1 GCA_012735395.1 Alcaligenaceae bacterium
CCGCAGCAAGCAGCAATGCAAAAACACTGCTGCTTGCCCGTGATGAATCCGTTGCGGCACAAATCAATACCCGACATAGCAATACAAAGTATCTGGGTGAAATCACGCTTCCCCATAACTTAAAAAGTACAACCAGCCTCAATGAGGCAATCAGCCATCTTAAAAACGCCCCCCAGCACAGCCTGATCATCCTGGGCGTCCCCGTCATGGCCATGCGCAGCACCTGTGAAACCTGGCTTCCCCTGTTGCTGGATTCAGGGTTGGGCCACACGCCGGTTGTCTGGACCTGCAAAGGTTTTGAGCAAAACAGCAGGCAGCTGCCGCATGAAATCATCCAGTCAATCTTTAAAGAACACATTCCCAATACGGGCGTTTTATCCGGCCCCTCTTTTGCCAAAGAGGTTGCCCGCAACCTGCCCGTTGCCCTTACCGTCGCCAGCCATAGTGATATTGTCATTAACCACACGACTGCGGCGCTACACGCCAACAACACGCGTATTTATGCCAGCAATGACGTCATTGGCGTCGAAGTGGGCGGTGCCCTTAAAAACGTGATGGCAATAGCCTGTGGCATCTCCGATGGCCTGCAGCTGGGGGCCAATTCACGCGCCGCGCTTATTACCCGTGGGCTGGCCGAAATTACCCGTCTGGGTACTGCCCTGGGCGGACAGGCCGCCACGTTTGCCGGGCTTACCGGCCTGGGTGACCTTGTTTTAACGGCAACCGGAGACCTTTCCCGCAACCGTCAGGTTGGTGTTGCATTGGGCCAGGGGCAAACGCTCGATCATATCCTTGCCTCGGGCATGACGGCCGAAGGGGTTCGTTGCGCACAGGCTGCCCTGGAAAGGGCAACCTCGCTTAACATTGAAATGCCCATTACAGAAGCGGTTTGTAATGTCCTGTTTAATGGCATGGCTCCTTTGGAAGCCGTTTCAAACCTGCTGGCCCGCGAAGCCAAATCAGAATAAGCATTAAAGAATCTGGTCTGGAGAAATATCCAGATGGATCACGGTCCCGGTCGCGTCGGTTTGTGCCACATCCAACGGCCACTTCAAACGTTCGCACATTAATGTCACAATATACAGCCCCAAGCCGTTAAGAGACGAACTGCCGGGCATTACTGTTTTTTCCCCTGTCAGGATCGCTTTTTGCTCGTTAGAAAAACCGGTTCCTTTATCCCGGATCTCAATCAAACCCTGCCTGAGGGTAATATCAATTTCCTGTTGCGTATGCTGCAAGGCATTCTGAATCAAATTGCGCAGTAACATTTTGACCAAGCCTGACTCAGCCCTGAGCAGAACCTGATCCACAACCCTTAAACTGACCCGTGATGCCACCTTAAAGGTACTGTTAAGGTCTGTCAGGACCTCTTCTAGCAGCTCAACCAAAACAATCACTTCCCTGACCTGCCTTTCACCTGGCTGCCTGCGTGAAAGTTTTAACAGAATCTCAACATTACCCCTCATTTCATCACAGGCGTGGCGCATACGGGTGACAGTTGCCATATCATTGGCACTTAGCTGTTTGCGCATAAGCAAAATATCCAATGCACCGGACATAACCGCCACCGGTGTCCTCAATTCATGGCTGGCCAGGCTTAACAGGGATTGCTCGCGATGCACGAAAGACTCCAGTTCATCAAGGAACCGGTTAAAACTTTCGGCAATCGTATGTAATTCACTGTCCTGATAAACGGTAGAAATACGCGGCATGCTGGCGCCAACAGGCACCTCGCTGATTTGTCCGGCCAAACGGGCAAGCGGGTTAACTATGCGCCTGCTGCTCAGGAAAGCCATCCACAAACCCATGCCCATAATAAGCAGCACCATCACAGACAACGCGATCAGGAACAAGGCCTCACGCTCTTCAAAATGGGTAATATCCTTGGCCAGATAAATCAGCCCCTGAGGCACAGCCTCTATGCTAACCAGATACGTCTTGCCAGCCCTTTCTATTTCACCTGAAAAATTCAATGGAAGCCCCCTGAAAACAGCCGGCATGACGACCGGGGGAGCACTGCCCTGCGGCACAAAAACCACCAGCTGACTGGAACCTTCCCATATAAACAGCTCGGAACCAACCCTGTTTTCAAGAATAAAATCACGTTCCTGTTCAAACTCGACCTGCAACATGGTGTGCTCCAGATCTTCATTCACGACAAGCACCATGATCACCATAACGGCAACACAGGCCATACTGACCAGCAGGATTGCCCGGTGAATCCGCCGTGCAATGGATTTCATGGATTCACCTGCCCGGGCGAGACCAGCCGATACCCCCTCCCGTGCATGGTTTTGATCATGGCAAAACCAAAGGTATCCTGCAACAGCTTGCGTAAGGTATATACGTGCGTACGTAATGTATTCATATCCACCTCTTTCTCTCCCCAGACCCGTTCCTGCAATTGTTCATAGGAAAGGAAATCAGGGTGAGCCTTGATCAGCTCTTCAAAAATCCGTGCCATGGTTCCTGTCAGCTCCAGAGAGCCGTATTTATCTGTCTGCACCAATAACTTGCCCGGGTCATAGCGGATACCGGGAATTTCCAGATAGGGCTTGCGGTTGCCGCCCTCTTTACGCCGGTACAAAGCATGCACCCTTAACTGCAACTCACGTAAATCAAACGGCTTGACCAGATAATCATCAGCCCCCACCTGGAACCCTTCTTCCTTGTCACGCAACTGGTCTTTGGCTGTCATCATGATAACCGGTGTCATACAGCCGATATCCGTACGGATACGCCGGCAGACCTCTATACCAGACAGCCCCGGCAGCATAACATCCAGCACGATAACATCATATTCATTGGTGGCAATAAGATGCAAAGCCGTCAATCCGTCCGAAGCAAAATCAAGCATGTATTGCAAACTGTCAAAATATTCGAAAAGATTTTCTGCAAGCCCTATGTGGTCTTCAACCACCAGCATACGTATGGGTTTTATGGATGTCGTCATTCAATTTAACAAGAGTAAATAAACTTCAATTGGCGGTAACTGACAGCCTATGCCGGCCTGCCAAAGGTTTTCGTTCAAACAAAACATATCGCTTATTTTCAAAACGCTTCTGCAACAACTGAAGCAAGACAGGAGAAACCATATCAAGCCGCTTTTTGGGTACCGCCAGCAACAAAGGCTGATCGCTGCCAGCCAGTTTGGCAGATAACTCATCCATCTTCAACAAACCTGCTTTGCCACCAGAATAAAAGCGGGCTGAAAAAGGACGCTCATCTACATAATATACGGATTCCTTTACTTCCTGTCGTTCTGCAAAATGAATCAACTCCCGTTCAGTTTTAAGAAGACCGGGATTAAGATGGACTACCAGACTTAACAGAAGCAGCACCAAAGGCACAATACCAGCCGCCCAGCCGGTCATGCTGGCAAAGCGGGATTGCACACGATCCACCCATTTGAGCCAGCCGATTGCCATCAATACACTGAAAGCCCCAATACAAGGCAGCACATAAGTCCAGAGAATATTGCCTGAAAAAGTAAAAAACAAAGGCGTAAACAAAGCCCATACAAGCAAATAGGATATTTCTGAAGAAACGGGAACAGGCTTTAGCGCCATCCGCCATCCTTTGCGGAAAAACACCGGTAACAACAGGGCAATCGCCAGCAAACCCCATGGAAAAGTAGCCTGCAACCAAAACCACCAGATGGTGCCATATCTGTTTTGATGGGCCGTGCCATATAAATCACCCTGCCAGCCCGGGTCTATATAACGCAGGAAGTGCTCACCAATAATAAAGTAATTCAAAAAGCCGGGTGTTTTTATTTCTGCCAGAATATACCAGGGAAGGCTGATAATTGCGGTTAACAGCAAACCCTTTTTCCAGGGTAAAGCCTTTAACTGCGAGAACCGGTTTCTGTCCGGTAACAGCCACAATATGAGGGGGCCGCTCACCAGCACCAGAACAAGGGGCCCTTTTGCCAGCAAGCCAACCGACACTCCGATAAAGAAACCGTAGCGCCAGAACACGGACTGTTTACGCCCTGCCATCATTAAAGAGCTCATGCACAAAGTGGTGCCCAGTACCAGGAACGGGTCGGTCAGCACGGCCCCCGAAGTGACATAAACCAGTACACAGCTACTGTAAATAATGGCACTCCATTGCGCCACCCGCTTGCCAAAAACAGTGTTGGCATACACGGTTAACACCAGAACGGTAGCCAGCATGCACAACCAGGAAGGCAGCCGTGCCGCAAACTCATTCACACCCAGCGCCCGGAAAGCCAGCGCCTGGGCCCAGAAAGAAAGCACAGGCTTGCCCCAGAACGGTTTGCCCGGCTCGAACCAGGGGGTAATCCAATCTCCGCTTACCACCATTAAACGGGCAATTTCGGCATAACGGGGCTCGGAGGTATCAGCCAGCGGCATTAATTCCATGCTTATCAGGGGCATGCACAATAAAACAGCCAGCCCCCACCACAAATTAACCTTACGCATCACTTTATTGACCCTTGACCACTGCAAACCCGGAAGCCGCTGCCTGCTGCAAAACCGTCATTTCCAGCCAAGCGGGATCTGCCACCTCTCCGGCCGGCTCCATATGAGCCGCTTTGTTTCTCTGGACTACATCCCTAATGAGATAAACCGGACGCTGCTTGGTTTCAAAATAGGTCTTACCGACATACTCACCCAGCAAACCGATGGAAATCAGCTGCACGCCCCCAAGAAAAGTCATCATGGAGATCAGGGACGGATAACCTTGTACCAGCTCACCCAGAATCATGGTTTTAACCACAACCCACGCTGCAAACAGAATTCCGGCCAAGGCCGTCAGAATGCCAACCATCATCGTCAACCGCAAAGGGGCTACGGAAAAGGAAGTGATCCCCTCAAAGGCCAAGCCCATTAAACCGAAATAATCCCATTTGCCTGAACCGGCCGCACGCGGCATACGGTCATATTCAATTTCCCTGGTGGGCAGGCCAATCCAGGCGAACAGGCCTTTCATATAACGATGGCGCTCTTCAAGGCGGTTCATGGCATCGACTGCCTTACGGCTTAACAAACGGAAGTCACCGGTATCCCGTGGAATATCAACCTCACTGATCCGGTTTAGCAAACGATAAAAAACATGGGCGGAAAACTTCTTGAACCAGGTTTCACCTGCCCGTGAGCGGCGCTTCATGCTAACAACATCGACTCCCTCCCGCCATGCTTCCAGCATTTCAGGAATCAGCTCTGGCGGATCCTGCAAATCGGCATCCATGATGATGACCGCCTCTCCTTGAGCATACGCCAGGCCGGCTGTCAGTGCAGCCTCTTTACCAAAGTTACGGCTTAAACGAACAACTTTAATATGTGGATCCTGCCTGGCCAGCGTTACCAGATAATGCCCAGAACCATCCTTGCTGCCATCATCTACCACCAGCAACTCATAAGGGATATTAAGTGGTGCCAGTATTGATGCCAGCCGGGGAAACAGCAAAGGCAGCATCTGCCGCTCGTTATACACAGGAATCACAACCGATAAGGTAGTGCCCTGTCTGGTGCTATTGAGAGCCCCCCGGCTTCCTGTTTGTGCATTCATTTAGATTACCTGCTTTCAGTTTAAAAAATAACAGGTACAGAATACGCAGGATCGCAACAAGAAAGTATCAAACAAAAATCAATAAAACATCAAAAAAAGCACGTTTGAAACGTGCTTTTTAACATGGCAATATGGGCTAAAGTAATTCACATACCTGTTTTGCGCCCACCAATCGCGCTGAGTGAAATATGCGTTTCACCACTAACGGTTTTATGTACCGCACTCTTCCAGGCATGCCCGTAAGCCACCTCAAGGCTAAGGTGCAGCGTACCATCCGGCTTACGTTGCTGTTCAAGCGCCTCGCACAAGCGAGCATGCCACTGCCGGCCGGCCAGGCCAGCCTGACGCCCGATGCTTGGGTTGCCCCCCAGCGCATAGACATCTGCCAGCAATTTTTGTGGTGTTTTATAGGTTAGGGTAATGATTTCCTGATCCATCACCGGGTCAACAAAACCATTTTCAAGCAGGATATCACCAAAGTCGTGCATATCAACAAACGAAACCGTCGCCGTTGAGATGCCCGCCGTTTCAACCGCCTTGCGCAATTCGATAAACGTACCCGGCCCCAGACAGGAAAACATGCACAGCCCTCCCACCTTGGTAATACGGCGCCATTCGGCAATGACCGTATGCGGTTCGGGATGCCAGTGCAAAGCCATATTTGACCAGACCACCTCGGCTGATTCGGCCGCCAGTGGCATTTTTGCCATATCGGCCACATGGAATTCATCTGAGGCCTTGCGCCCCAGTTTTGAGACCCAGGCCTGCACGCCTTTAGGCAAACGGGTTTGCTGGCAATGTTTTATAAAAGCCGGACAGCTGTCAATACCAACCAGGCGCACTCCGTCAAAACGTTGCCTGAGCGCATCCAGTGAATGCCCCGGCCCGCAGCCGACATCAACCAAAGTGGTTGGATTGACCTTGATATAACGTAACCGCTCTATCATTCGACGGCTTATTTCATCATAAAAAAAGCGGGAATCTTCCAGCAGGCCACGGCGGGAAAACTGCTGCACCACATGCCTGGAGTTGATTGGTAAAGTTTGGGGAGAATGAATAGCCTGGGACATTGATGTCACTCGCGTATTGTTAATACGCATAAAAAATGATTTGATAAGCCACTATTGTAAATAAGACCTTCCTGTTTCTGTGAAAAACCCTACTACTCGCCAAAGATTGCAACAACTGGCTAGCAAACTTGGCCAGCATTTTATAGGCAGCCTGCCAGGCAGTTGCCCTTTATGCGGCACAGCCACTAAAGGCCAACACTTCTGCCCTGACTGCACACAGGATATTTTATACTCCATGCAAACCCACCCTTACCGGTGTCAGCATTGCAGTCTGGCCTTGCCAGACCAGCGTTCGTGCCCCGACTGCACGGAACAAGCCCTGCATTTAAATAAAATCGTGGCGGCCTTTGACTATACCCACCCTCTTGACAGCCTGCTCATGCGTTATAAGAATGGCCTGCAATTTGGCCTGGCCCCCGCCTTTGCCGAACTGTTATACCGGCAACTGCAATACCTGCAAATATTGCCCATAACAAACAGCTGCCTGATACCTGTCCCTGGCAGCCGCTCATCTCTTGTACGCAGAGGGTTCAACCCGGCCGCAGAATTTGCACAACAGCTGGGAAAAAAACTACAATTACCGGTTGAACATTTTGTTCTGCGCCGTCATGAACACCACCTGAAACAATCAAGCCTGTCGCGTCAGGCAAGACGTGCCGCTTCGGCAGGTTTGTATTATTGTTCGCGCCGGATAGACATACCCCATGCCATTTTAGTTGATGATATTGTCACTACCTGCAGCACCCTGGACAATGCCGCCCAAGCCCTGCGGGCCGCCGGAGTACAACACATAGATGCCATGGCCATAGCCCGTACCCCTGACACTTTTATATAAAAACATGTTCCATATTATTCTTGTTTCCCCGGAAATACCGGCCAATACCGGCAATATTATCCGTCTGGCCGCCAACACCGGTGTCCAGCTGCACCTGGTCAAACCCCTGGGCTTCATGCTCGATGACAAACGCCTGCGTCGTGCCGGCCTTGATTATCATGAATGGGCCAATATCAAGGTTCACAACACCTTAACCGAAGCGATCCAGTCAACTGAAGCGGCAACCGAGCATATTTTTGCCATTTCCACCAAAGGCCAGCGCCGTATTGGTGAAATCAGTATTTGTGATGGTGATGTTTTTATTTTTGGCCGGGAAACCGCTGGCCTGAAACCGGAGGAATGGGAAACCATAGGCATGGACCGTGCCGTACGCCTGCCCATGCAGCCCAACTCCCGCAGCCTGAACCTGTCAAATGCGGTTGCCATTACGGTTTATGAAGCCTGGCGCCATATTGGCTATGCCGGCAGTGTTTGAAATCGCTTAACGGCGCCAGAAACCGGGCGTAAAAATAACCAGCACGGTAAACAGTTCAAGCCGCCCGATCATCATGGCAAAGGTACACACCCAAACCTGGAAATCGCTTAAATTACTGTAATTGCCCATGGGCCCGACTTCCCCCAGGCCGGGGCCGATATTGTTCAGGCTGGCAAATACGGCAGAAAAGGCCGTTACAGGCTCTTCGCCTGCCAGCAGCATAATCGCCGTTAACGACATCAGCGTTAAAGAATACACCAGCATGAACACCATGATAGACATGATGACTTTCTGGTCAATGACACGCGCACCCAGCTTGAC
>JAAYHN010000088.1 GCA_012735395.1 Alcaligenaceae bacterium
CACCATGACCGTGGGTGATGTCGTGCTGGTGTCCGCCTATTTGACCCAATTGTATGCGCCCCTGAATTTTCTGGGTTTTATTTACCGTGAAATCAAGAACTCGCTTTCGGATATGGAGCGCATGTTCGGCCTGATGGACCAGCAGCAGGAAGTGAAAGACGGGCCGGATGCCGTGGTGCTGGATACCCGTCAGGCCGAGATCGGGTTTCATGATGTCTGCTTTTCCTATGAAGAAGAACGTGAGATTTTGCATCACGTTTCTTTCAGGATCGGGGCGGGTGAAACGGTTGCCGTAGTGGGTACGTCGGGGGCGGGAAAATCAACCCTGTCCCGTTTGCTGTTCCGTTTCTATGATGTTTCAGCCGGGAAAATCACCATTAACGGCAGGGATATCCGTTCATATACCCAACTGAGTTTACGCCAGCATATTGGTATTGTGCCGCAGGATACCGTGCTGTTTAATGACACCATTTATTACAACATTGCCTACGGGCGCCCGTCGGCCAGTCATGAAGAAATTATCGAAGCCAGCAAATCAGCTAGCATTCACCAGTTTGTCAGTGGTTTGCCCAATGGGTACGAAACCCAGGTGGGTGAACGTGGCCTGAAACTGTCGGGCGGTGAAAAGCAACGGGTGGCCATTGCCCGTACCATTTTAAAAGACCCGCCCATTCTGGTACTGGATGAGGCCACCAGTGCTTTGGATACCCGTACCGAACGCAAGATCCAGGAAGAGCTGTTCCAGATTGCCAGAAACCGTACCACCCTGATTATTGCGCACCGCCTGTCCACCATTGTGGATGCCGACCGTATCATTGTGATGGATCAGGGACGCATTGTAGAGCAGGGCAGCCATCAGGAATTGCTGGAAAAAAATGCGGTATACGCCCGCATGTGGGCCATGCAATTCCAGGCTTCTGAAAAGCAGGAAGTGGAAGCGGCCCGGGAATAAGCGGGCAGATGAATGTTTTGTTTCCCACGCAGGAGCATGGGAAACAGACTTCTTTCTTGTTATACCCGCCTACTTCTTAAGTTTGGCAAAGGCCGCTGCCATGGCATTGTTCATGCCCGGGTTGTTATTGGCCTGGTTTTGCCGGTTCTGGTTACGTGGGCGGGTGCTGGCTGGGGCTGCACCGCTGTCACGACGAACCGGAGCACTGTCGTCATTCAGGCGCATGGTTAAACCGATACGCTTGCGGGGAGCATCCACTTCCTGTACCTTGACCTGTACGGTTTGGCCTACGCGAACCACATCACGCGGGTCTTTCACAAACTTGTCGGCCAGTGCCGAAATATGCACCAGCCCGTCCTGGTGTACCCCGATATCCACAAAGGCACCAAAGTTGGCAACGTTGGTAACCACGCCTTCCAGAATCATGCCAACTGCCAGGTCATTAATGGTTTCAATACCTTCCCTGAACGTGGCGGTCTTGAATTCCGGGCGGGGGTCACGGCCGGGTTTTTCGAGCTCATTGAAAATATCCTTGACCGTAGGCAAGCCAAAACGCTCATCGGTAAATTCGGACGGTGAAACCCCCTTAAGCGCTTCTTTCTTGCCAATGACCGATTTAACATCGGCTTGGATTTTTTGCAGGATACGTTCAACCACCGGATAAGCTTCAGGGTGAACGGAAGAAGCATCCAGCGGATTGTCGCCATTCGGAATACGCAGGAAGCCAGCAGCCTGTTCAAAAGCCTTGGCACCAAAACGGGACACATTCATTAACGCGGCACGATTGGGGAAGGCGCCATTTTGGTCGCGCCACTCAACAATGTTTTTGGCCAGGGTCGTATTAAGACCGGAAACCCGTGTCAGCAGGGGCGCAGAGGCGGTATTGACGTCAACACCCACCGCGTTCACGCAATCTTCAATCACGGCATCAAGTGAACGGGCCAGTTCGCGCTGGTTGACATCGTGCTGATACTGTCCAACCCCAATGGCTTTGGGTTCAATTTTAACCAGTTCGGCCAAGGGGTCTTGCAGGCGGCGGGCAATCGAAACGGCACCGCGCAGGCTCACGTCCAGCTCGGGAAATTCTTTGGCAGCCAGTTCCGAGGCCGAATAAACAGAAGCCCCCGCTTCGGAAACCACGATTTTTTTGACATCGAAATCGGGGAAAGCCTGCAGCAGATCGGCCACCAGTTTTTCGGTTTCACGTGATGCCGTACCGTTGCCAATGGCAATGAGCTGAATACCGTGACGGGCAATTAAGGCGGCCAGGGTACGGATGGAACCTTCACGGTCACGACGGGGCTCGAACGGGTAAATGGTGGCGGTTTCCAGCAGTTTACCCGTTGCGTCAATCGCCGCCACCTTGACACCGGTGCGAATGCCCGGGTCAAGCCCAAGTACCGATTTTGGCCCGGCAGGGGCAGCCAGCAGCAGGTCTTTCAGGTTGGCGGCAAAAACCTTGATGGCTTCTTCTTCGGCCTGTTCACGCAGCTTGGTGATCATTTCAGATTCAAATGCGGTTAACAGCTTGACGCGCCATGTCCAGCGGGATACCTCGGCCAGCCACTTGCCACGCGGGCTGGCATCAATCGTGTAATCGGCATCAAGCTGCAGGAAGTCGCTTACCCTGATCACGCAGGGATGAGGCGTTAAGGCATCCTGTTCTTCATCAAGGCCAATGCGTAAATCAAGCGCGCCTTGCTGGCGCCCGCGCAACAGGGCCAGAATACGGTGTGATGGCAAGGTTTTAACCAGTTCTTTAAAATCAAACCAGTCGCGGAAGTTATCTCCTTCGCTTTCTTTGCCTTCAACCACTTTAGAGTAAAGCCAGCCCTGATTCCACAAGTGCTCCCGCATATCGGCCAGCAGGTCGGCGTTTTCGGCAAAGCGTTCGGCCAGAATGTCACGGGCACCGTCCAGTGCGGCTTTGACATCTTTGACATTTAATTCAGGGTTCAAGTATTGTTCGGCCAATTCGACGGGGATGGCCTGTTTGTTATTCAGGATTTCGTCGGCCAGTGGCTCCAGGCCGGCCTCTTTGGCAATTTGGGCACGGGTGCGACGTTTGGGCTTGAAGGGGGCATACAGGTCTTCAAGGCGCTGCTTGGTTTCGGCTGCGGCAATGGCGGCTTCCAGCTCTGGCGTTAGCTTGCCTTGCTGCGCAATTGACTCAAAAATGGCAAGGCGACGTGTTTCCAGTTCACGAACATACAGCAGCCTGACTTCAAGATTACGCAATACGGTATCATCAAGTCCGCCGGTTACTTCTTTGCGGTAGCGGGCGATAAAAGGAACGGTAGCGCCTTCGTCAAGCAGTGTCACTGTGGCTGCAATTTGTGCCGGGCGCACATTCAGTTCTTGTGCCAGTAATGCAATAATGCGCTGTTCATTAATGCCAGCATCAGTTTCAGTACGTAGTGTTTCGGACATGTCGGTTTAAAGGTAATTAAAAACGAACTGTTGATTGTGCCATAAGGAAGTACCTCACGGGAAGCATGGCAAGATGGATAGCGATTATAATGCGCATAACAGGAAGTGGCTGATAATTTATACAGTATAATTTTGTTGGCTATCAATGACATGCAGGGTGTTACGGGCAAAGTGTTAATTTTTGTTTTTATCAGTTGCAAAAATGCTTCTTTTTAATGCTTTTGCCCTGGCAAGGTGCATGTCAAAATAGCAGGTCGGGCAAATTTGCCTTCATATTTAGTTGTCTGGAAAGCGTGTGCGAAGTCTTGATTTTGATATTTCTGACTGGTTCCTTGAAGAGGGGCCTTTTGCGGGAGTCATTCCCGGTTATAAAGTGCGTGACGCACAAATCCAGCTTGCGCAGGCGATTGATGAAACCATTCAGGCCAAATCCGTTCTGGTCGCCGAGGCCGGTACCGGTACCGGTAAAACCTGGGCGTATCTGGTACCGGCGTTTTTGTCGGGTGGCAAAGTTATTGTGTCAACCGGAACCCGTACCCTGCAAGACCAGCTTTATACCAAAGATGTACCGCGCCTGAAAAAGGCAATGGGGCTGCCGGTGCATATTGCCTTGCTTAAAGGGCGCAGCAATTATGTCTGTCATTATCATTTAAGCCGGCTCGAACAAGACGATCGCTCCCTGCGCTCCAAAGAAGAAGTCGTGCAGTTAAGGCATATCCGGCAATTTGCCGATCGTACCCATTCTGGCGACAAAACCGATTGCGCCAAAGTGCCCGAAGATGCCGACATCTGGCACCGTGCCACCTCTACCCGTGAAAACTGCCTGAACCAGGATTGCCCTTTCGTTAAAGACTGTTTCTTGCTGAAAGCCCGCCGTAATGCCCAGGAAGCTGATGTCGTTGTCATCAATCACGCCCTGTTCTTTGCCGACCTGGTCTTGCGCGAAGAGGGCATTACCGATTTGCTGCCAGCCGCTGATACCGTTATTTTTGACGAAGCCCATCAATTGCCCGATACGGCAACCCGTTTTATGGGAGACGTCATATCAACCTCGCATATCACCGATTTCCTTAAAACCGCTGAAGTAGCCAGCCTGGCCCATGCGCGTGATTCAGCCCGCTGGAGCGAAGCCTGCAAAAAGGTCGAATATTACGTTAAAGACTTGCGCCTGATCGCCTCGGGCATGGATAAAATGCCGGGTAAAAGGGCCAGCTACGAACAAATCCCCGAGCCCGAAAAATTTCATGAAGCCCTGGACTTGCTGGAAGAGGAAATGGATAAACTGGTGCGTATGCTGGTCGCTGTCCAGGAACGGCACCCGGATTTGAAAGCGGCCGCCCAAACCGGGGCCGAACTGCGGGCCAAGCTTTATCGCTGGACGCACGCCGCCTTGCCCGATCCTGAATCCAATGAAGAGCTTGAAAATGCGGCAGATGAAAAGCCGGATGCAAATGCCAAGGTAGCTAAAAAAAACAGCCGGCAGGAAGTGCTGGTACGCTGGGTTGAATTCGGCCTGCATCATTTACGCCTGAATTCCGCACCGTTATCGGTACATGCTTTTGCACGTTATAAACGGCCCGATCAGGCCTGGGTGCTAACATCGGCCACCTTGGCCGTTTATAAAGATTTCTCACATTTCACGCGTCAGCTGGGTTTATATGAGGCCCGTACCGAACGCTGGGAATCGCCTTTCGACTATAAAGAAAACGCCCTGTTATACGTGCCCAATCATTTGCCCGAAACACAGTCTGCCGATTTTGCCCAGGCGTTTATCGATACCCTTATCCCTTTAATCAAGGCTACCTCTGGTGGCGTTTTAATATTGTGTACCACGCTCAGGGCAGTAGATTATTTTTCCCATCTTTTGCTTAAGGCTTTCGATAAAGAGTTTATAGACCGGTCGGTGCTTAAACAGGGTGAAAGTACCCGTGGCCTGCTTATCCAGCGTTTCAGGGAGCACTCCAATGCCGTCCTGGTGGGCAGTGCCAGTTTCTGGGAAGGGGTTGATTTCCCGGGTGATATCCTGACCCTGGTGGCTATTGATAAACTGCCGTTTGCGCCACCCGATGACCCTGTACTAGAGGCAAGAATCAAGGCCTGCAGGGAAGAGGGCGGCAATCCCTTTTTTGAATTTCAAATACCCGGTGCCGCTATTGCGTTAAAACAGGGGGCAGGGCGTCTTATCCGTACCGAACGTGACTGGGGGGTGTTAATGGTGGGTGACAGAAGGCTGGTAGAAAAACCTTATGGCAAGCTGCTTTGGCGTGGTTTGCCTTCCTTCAGCCGGACCCGTTATCTGGAAGAAGCCGTTGATTTTTTTGCGTCTTCACGTAAAAAATAAAAAAGAACAGGCAATAAAAAACGCTCATTGTAAAGTGAGCGTTTTTTATTAAGCGGTACCAGGATTAATTGTCAAACCAGGAAGCCGGTTTGAACATATCTGTCCAGTGTTTGTCACCGTTAAGACCCTGGGTATAGTATTTGCTGTCGGGGAAGTTCTGGTCGAGTACCCGTTTGGCATCACTTGCCTGTTCTGGCATGTCCAGGTTCTCGTATGACTTCATCATGATATATAAAGCGCGTTCGGCAGCCTGTACGCCGGAAAAATTACGGATTACCGCCTGGCTGCGATTGATGGCGGCCACGTAGCCATTACGTTTGTAATAGTATTCGGCCACGTTCACTTCGTTTTCTGCAATCGTGCTTACCAGCCATGTGAGGCGGGAACGGGCATCAGGCGCATAGCGGCTGTCGGGGAAGCGGGTGACCAGTTCGCTGAAAGCCTGATATGACTGGCGCAGGCCTTTGGGGTCGCGTTCACTGGGATCCTGGCCGGTGTAGCTGCTTAAGAAGGCACTGGGTGGTGTAAAGGTAACCAGGCCTTTCAGATACAGCATGTAGTCGGTACCCGGATGGTTGGGGTATAAAGCCAGGAAACGGTTGATGGCCGCCGTGGCCTGTTCGGGTTCGTCGTCTTTCCAGTAGACATAGGCCTGGTCAATGAGGGCCTGTTGCGCCTGGCTGCTATACGGGAAGCGGGTTTCAACCGCACTTAAGTATTGGCTGGCGCTTTTCCATTCGGAAGCACGCACGCTATCGCGGGCCGCCTGGTACAACTGGTTGGCTGACCAGCCCTGGGTTTGATCTTCGGCGCTCTTGAACATACTGCTGCAACCGGCGACAGCCAGTGAAAAAAGAACTAATAATGAGGTACGGGTAATACTTTTTTGCATAATTAGATGGGTTACAGTAAGTTAAAGACTAAATCCGGTTCGTGTAATGATAGCATTGCAGCACATTATTATATGATTATTAATCTATGTCTGATACTACAAATACCCCTAATGATGAATTTATTGATACAGAACCACGTGTTTTCAGGGTGCCGTCCTCTGTTAAGGGAGACCGGCTTGATAAAATACTGGCGCAGTTAATACCCGAACACTCAAGAAGCAGGCTGCAATCCTGGATAGAATCGGGATATGTAACTGTAAACGAAAAACCGGGGAAAGTCAGGCAAATTATTTCGGCAGATGACCTTATCTCCGTGCTGGAGCCGGTTTCGGAAGAAAGCCTGGCCTTTACGCCAGAGCCTATTGATTTCAATGTGCTGGGGCAAAGCAGCCAGTGGATCGTGGTTGAAAAGCCAGCCGGTCTTGTGACCCATCCGGGGGCGGGTAACTGGCATGGTACTTTACTCAACGGCTTATTGTATCGCTTCCCCGAACTGGCGCATGTGCCACGGGCAGGTATTGTGCACCGCCTTGACAAGGACACCTCGGGCCTGCTGGTTGTTGCCCGTACCGAACAGGCACAAACCCATTTGGTCCGTCAATTACAGGCCCGTACGGTAGGCCGGGAATATGTTGCACTGGTTAGCGGCCAGGTCAAGCCGGCAGGAACCATAACTTCACCCATTGGTCGTGACCGCAAAGTGCCGGTGCGGATGTCGGCCAACAATCCTGTCGCACCCAAAGAAGCTTGCACGCATTACACCTTGCTGGCGTCCGGGATGGCCCAGGATAAAGAAGTTTGTCAGGTTCGCTGCAAGCTGGAAACCGGAAGAACCCACCAGATACGGGTCCATTTATCCAGTATCGGGCATCCCTTGCTGGGCGATGAGTTATATGGCGGTAAACCGCTGGCGGGGGCGCAAAGGCAAATGCTGCATGCCCGTCGCCTGCAGTTTATTGACCCTGAGTCTGGCAAGCTGTGTGAATTTGAATCCGAAATGGCGCAGGATATGCAGCAGGTGATTGCCAGCATAGAATGGAAATAAACCTTTGACAGGAATACGACTATGACAGCAGAACAAACCAGGGGGGCAGCATTGCCCAATACCGTCAGCGGACGCGAGTGGCCTGGCGTATGTTATTTTTCCACGACGCGGGAAGGGGGCGTCAGCCAGCCGCCCTATGACTCACTGAATCTGGGTTTGCATACGGGGGACGATAAGCAGGCTGTTTTGCAAAACCGCCAGCGTTTGCAAAGCGTGTTGCCTGCCCCCATTGTCTGGCTTGAACAGGTGCATGGCGTAGATGTTTATGATGCCGATCTTGACCGTGCTTTTTTAAATGACTCACTTGTTCGTGCCGATGCGGCCATTACCACGTCAACAGGCAAAGTGTTGGCCGTCATGACGGCCGATTGCCTTCCTGTTGTGTTGGCCTCTGCCAGGGGCGACGTGATTGGGGTGGCGCATGCTGGTTGGCGTGGTTTGTTAAACGGCGTGCTTGAAAAC
>JAAYHN010000089.1 GCA_012735395.1 Alcaligenaceae bacterium
CTCAGTTCACGCGTAACAGGGCCAAAAATACGAGTGCCGATTGGCTCCAGTTTAGCATTGAGCAATACAGCTGCATTACCGCCAAAACGGATTAATGAGCCATCTTTACGACGAACACCTTTAGCGGTACGCACAACGACCGCATTATAAATTTCGCCTTTTTTGACGCGTCCACGCGGAGCTGCATCTTTAACACTAACTTTAATAATGTCACCGATGGCAGCATAACGGCGCTTGGAGCCACCTAACACCTTAATGCACATAATACGGCGTGCACCAGTGTTATCAGCCACGTCTAGCGTGCTTTGCATTTGGATCATGATTATTCCTGTTCCAACTTAGTTACATATACCGCCCAACAAAATGTCAAACGGACCATATTCGCTTTCGCTATTCGTATAACCAGTTTTGGTCCCGTCAGGCCGCTTTAAATAAAAGCCACCCTGGGTTGAAATCTGCTTAAATAAGAACTCCCCACTCACTGTAGAATGAGCGAAGACTAATAATATACCTTAATTATCATTTAACAGCAAGTTAATTTACGCCTTATTTTGCAAGATACACTTTAAAAACAACAATATATCCTGCTTTTTTATTGGGTATTCTTACTATATTACTTTCATTTGGCACGTTTACACATGCTGGCCGCCATTGATATGGATTTCCGAACCGTTAATATACGATGACTGTTCACTGCAAAGGTAATAAATGGCCTGCGCCACTTCATGCGGTGTACCCAATCGATGCATGGGAATCTGGTTTTCAACAATTTTATTGGTATCGGGCGACAGGATGGATGTATCGATTTCCCCGGGTGCGATTGCATTTACCCGCACCCCCTGTGGTGCAAATTCGTGCGCCTGCTCACGGGTTAATGCGGCCAGCCCTGCCTTTGAGGCGGCATAGGCCACACCCGCAAACGGATGTACCCGCGACCCGGCAATGGAAGTGACATTGACAATACTGCCCCTTGCCTTTTTCAGTTCAGGGAACAGGTAACGGGACAGCAAAGCCGTGGAAACCAGGTTCACCCTTAATACATTGACCCAGGTATATTCATCGGTATCCAGCACACCCAGCCGTTTGCCGCCCTCTCCTTTCGGGGAGATCCCGGCATTATTAACCAGGGCATGCAATTCACCCTGCGGCAAGCGTTGCCTGAGCGTTTCCACCAGTTGTTCGAGTCCGCCCAAATCAGACAAATCGGCCTGGATATGGCTGTCTTTGGCGTCGGGCCACATGCACTCGGGCGAAAAGGGCTGGCGGGATACGGTAAAAATTTTCCAGCCATGCTCCTGAAACAGCTTTACGGTTGCATGACCTATACCCCGACTGGCACCTGTTAACAACATAAAACGTTTCCGCTCAGACATTACGCCTCCGATAAACTGGTTAAGCCCGACGCATTCTTTCACTGCGCCCCCTGAGCCATTCCAGCGTCAGGAGCATGATAATTGAAAACAGGATCAGCAAGGTTGCCGCAGCCGCAATGGTTGGGCTCAGGTTTTCCCGGATACCGCTGAACATGACTCTGGGCAGCGTGTACTGATCGGGCCCGGCCACAAATAAAGTCAACACAATTTCATCAAAAGAAATACCGAAAGCGAACAGCCCACCGGAAATAACACCCGGCGCAATAATGGGCAGGGTCACTTTGAAAAAAGCATAAACTGGCGAGGCGCCCAGGCTGGTGGCAGCCTTAACCAGGTTATGATCAAAACCTTCCAGTGTCGCCAGCACGGTAATCACCACAAACGGGACACCCAGCACGGCGTGCATCAGAATCAACAGCCAGATGTTATTGGCCAGGCCCAATGGCGCAAAAAACAGATAGGCGGCAACCCCGACAATCACAACCGGCACCACCATCGGTGACACCAGCAGGCTCATTAAAAACGCTTTGCCCACAAAATTGGCACGGTTAAACCCCAGGGCAGCCAAGGTACCCAGAACCATGGCAATCAGCGTTGCCACCGGCGCAACAATCAGGGTGTTTTTCAGTCCCAGCATCCAGGCAGGTGAAGAGAAAAAGTTCTCGTACCAACGCAATGAAAACCCCGTAACCGGATAAACCAGGAACGTACTTTCACTGAACGAGAGCGGCACAATCACCAGCACGGGAGTTATCAGGAACAATAATATAAGCCCGCATAATATACGGTGCAAATAAAACCAGATGACTTCTACTGCAGTACGGTTTACTTTTGCTTTTATCATGCCAGCCTCACTTTACCGCTGCCAACCAGACGGTTGTATACCGCATATAAAATAAGGGTTGCCAGTAACAGGAACAGCCCCAAGGCCGCCGCCAGCCCCCAATTGATGGAGCCATTGGTATAAAAGGCAATGAAATAACTGATCATCTGGTCTTTGGGGCCACCCAGCAAGGCGGGTGTAATGTAATAACCGATAGATGTAATGAAAACCAGCAAACAGCCTGCACTCACACCCGCCACGGTTTGCGGGAAATAAACCTTCCAGAAACTCACGATAGGATGACACCCCAGCGAAATAGCCGCACGGATATAAGTGGGTGAAATACCTTTCATGACACTGTAAATAGGCAAGATCATGAATGGCAGCATGATATGCACCATGGAGATATACACCCCGATCCGGTTAAAAACCAGCTGCACGGGCTGGTCAATCAACCCGGACCACACCAGAAAACCATTGATAAGTCCACCATTTTGCAGCAATACAATCCAGGCAGCAGTACGCACCAGCAGCGAAGTCCAGAATGGCAGCAAGACCAGGATCATGAGCAGATTGCTGGTTCGCGATGGCAGGGTTGCCAGCAGGTAGGCCAATGGATAGGCCAGCACCAATGCACAAAGTGTGACAACCAGTGCCATTTGAAATGTACGCAGATAAATATCCAGAAAAATGGATTGGGCAGGATCGGCGCTGACAATCCGGTTCTGGCTGTCATGCTTCAGATCCAGGGCCGACAGCATATAAAAAGCGGTGTATTCGGTTGAGTTGCGCTTCAATATTGCCCAGTAAGCCGGATCGTCCCAGCGGGTATCAATCTTGCTGAACTCGGCCTGATAAGACACCGTCTGTTCAGGCAGTGGCATTCTGCGCACGGTTTTTGACAGCAGGCTGCGGTAACCCGGCTCTTCAAAATTCAGGCGGGTCATCAACTCACCCGAAGTCCGGTCCTGCTTGGCCTGGGCCAGGTCTTGCGCAAGCGCCTTATAATGTTCTTCCCGTAACGGCTGCCCCGGCTCCCAGCTTTGCAAACTTTGCGTTGTTAATGGCAATACCGACACCACGGCCGGATTTTCTATGCCCTTATTA
>JAAYHN010000090.1 GCA_012735395.1 Alcaligenaceae bacterium
AAATTGTAGCCAAAAAAGAAGGCTTCTAAAGGTACAATCAGCCCATTCACCCCATTAAGCCATTCAATAAAGGATTACCCATGACTCTTGAAATAATCAGCGAACATGCCTGTTTTGAGGGAACACAGCGTTTTTACAAACACAATTCCAGTGAAATCGGCCTGCCCATGCGTTTTTCCGTCTTTATTCCCCATCAGGCCATACATGGGACGGTTCCCGCCCTGTTCTATCTGGCCGGTTTAACCTGCACCGAAGAGACCTTCATGATCAAGGGTGGCGCCCAGCGCTATGCCGCTGAAAAAGGCATCATGCTGATTGCACCCGACACCAGCCCACGTGGCGCCGGTATTGAAGGCGAAGATGAACACTGGGATTTTGGCACTGGCGCCGGGTTTTATCTTGATGCCACCGAACCCGGCTGGAACAAAAACTACCGCATGTACAGTTATATCACTAAAGAACTGTATGACATTGCCTTGAATCTGGGTGCAGCAAAAAACCGCATTGGCATTTTCGGCCATTCCATGGGCGGACACGGTGCTTTGGTACTGGCACTGAAAAACCCCCAGCTGTTCAAATCCGTATCGGCGTTTGCCCCCGTTGCCGCACCCACCCAATGCCCATGGGGCCACAAGGCCTTTGCCAACTATCTGGGCCAGGATAAGGCACAATGGGAAGCCTATGATGCCACCTGCCTTATGCAAAAACTGCATAATCCATTCAAACAGGGCATTTTAATCGACCAGGGAATGAAAGACAGTTTTCTGGAAGAACAGCTTAACCCTGATTTATTTGAGGCTGCCTGCGAACAAGCGAACCAATCACTGGTTTTGCGTCACCATGAGCAATACGATCACGGCTATTATTTCATTTCCACTTTCATGGAAGACCATATCCGTTTTCATGCCGAGCGGCTTTAAAGGCAAAAAACCGTCCAGCCGGCATACGCATAACAAACTGAAACAGGAACTTTTTGCAGTTTGCCTAATCTTATTAGCACTCTTCAAAATAGAGTGCTAATATATACCGAAAAATATTTTATTCACTGGAGTCAAACGAAACATATGTCAAATCAAGCGCTTGCACTGTCCAATCATAACGTCGCAATGGCCATCTCCAACCCTGGGGCACTGGGCACCATCGAAGCGTATATCAGCGCAGTGAACCGTTTACCCGTTCTGTCCCAAGAACAGGAACAGGATTTGGCCTCCAGGCTACAAAAAGAAGGCGACCTGAACGCAGCACGAGACCTGGTCATGTCACACCTTCGTCTGGTTGTTTCTATTTCCCGCCAGTATCTGGGTTATGGCCTGCCTCATGCCGACTTAATCCAGGAAGGCAATATCGGCCTCATGAAAGCGGTCAAACGTTTTGATGTTTCCCGTGGCGTACGGCTGGTTTCTTTTGCCGTCCACTGGATCAAGGCCGAAATCAACGAATATATTATCCGTAACTGGCGCATGGTTAAAGTTGCCACCACCAAGGCACAACGTAAACTTTTCTTCAATTTGCGCAGCATGCGGCCCGATGGCAAAACGCTGGACCCGGAGCATATCGAAGGGATTGCCGCAAAGCTGAATGTACGCCCCGAAGATGTCAGCGAAATGGAAGTCCGGCTTTCCGGTCGTGACATGTCGCTTGAGTCCCCCCACGACGATGACGATGAATTCGCTCCCATCACCTACTTATCTGATGAAGGCGATCACGAGCCCAGCACTGTCATCGAAAAGCGTGCCTATGACACCCTGCAAAGCACCGGTGTGGCCAACGCGCTGGCACAACTGGATGCACGCTCACGTCGCATTATTGAAGCCCGCTGGCTGCAAGACGATGGCAGTGCCACCCTGCATGAACTGGCAGCCGAGTTTGGCGTATCTGCCGAGCGTATCCGTCAAATTGAAGCGGCCGCCATGAAAAAAATGCGTGGCATGCTGGCCAACTGAAACCGATTGAAATAATCAGGCCTGAAATTTTATGGGTTTTGATTGAACTTATGGGAACCAAGAGAGACTAACCATCATGAACCCGGACATTATCTGTGCAATGCAGGCTTCGGGTTTATCATCCGTTTCGGCTTCTCCTCTTTCCCCTCCCCTTTGGAACGGATGATTCAGACACTTCATTTAAAAAATGAAGTGTCTTTTTTTATGTTTATTCGCCAATATTCACAAGCACTTCCACCCGGCGGTTAGGCGCCAGGCAACGGATAAGCTGCTGACGGTTGCCAATACCCTCACACATGGTTAAAGGCTGTGACTCGCCCATGCCGCTGGTGCTAATAAGCGATGAAGAGACACCCTGGCTGATAAGGTACCCTGCCACCGCACTGGCCCTTCTTTCTGATAAAACCTGGTTATAGGACTCTGCCCCCAGACGATCGGTATGACCCACGATAACCACCGATTTAACCTTAGGCTCGTTGCGGATTTCCTGGCTTAAGGCTTCCAGGCGCAAACGGCCACGTTGCTGCAGGTTATCAATGGATGCGCCATCAAAAGAAAACAGCCCGTCAGCCTCAAGGCTGACTTTTCTGGTTTGCTCCACCACTTTGGCCGGTGGCTCTACCCCACAGACATCATTAGGCCCAACCGGCTTCCAGTAAAAACTGCGTGCCAGCATATCCCGGTCGAAGAGGATTTTATATTGGCATGAAGAGATACCGTCCGTGCCATTACCCGGTGTGTTCAGGTAAAACAGGAAATCCCATTCACGTGGCGCAAACCCTTCTGAAAAATGCGGACGGCCAAGCAGATAATAAAGCTGGTCTTTGGTCACCCCGGAACGCACCAGGGAAAGATTTTCAGGGTTGGGCGTAATACCCTTGCCGTTATCATAAGAAATATTGCGGATATCCGGAAAAACAGGCATATCTGTAGTTCCATCAGGACTTACTTGGCTGAGTGATCCGCAAGCAGCCAATGAGGAAGCCAGTGCAGACACAACTACAAATCGGGACAATTTCATTTCAATCCAACCCATTTGGTACAAACCGTTTTGTAAACAAAGATTTGCACTATTATTTATAAAAATTAGCGTACATGACCATTAAAACCCCGGTCAGCTTTCCATGCCCTTTTTAAACCGACCATATCAGGGAAACGCCCTGCAAAATATAGTCTGGTTAAAACATCATGCATTTTAATCGTTTTACTGTAATTTATTGTTTCAAACGACAAAATTAATCAGATTAAATACCATAAATACCTTAATGGAAAAGATAAATACAAATTACAAAAATATTTTTAACAACACTCCCCTGAAAAAACCGTCTATTGAAAAACAGGCATCTCATTAAGCAGCCGGCTCAAACCAATCCCGCTGTTCACACAACGCAGGATAAACGTAAAAAAGCACACCGTACTTTTTCAGAGAAAGTACGGTGTGCGTAAATCCTGCCCTTGATATTTGGATATCAAGCCAAATTAACAAATAGCTGAAACTACAGCAGGGTTTTGATATCTTCGGCCATTTCTTCGACCGATGTACCCGGTTTAAATAAAATACGTGACTCGCCGGCTTTATCCAGCACATAAAAACTGGAGCTGTGTTCCATGGTATAGGAACCGTTGGTATGAGCCACTTTTTTGTAATAGGCCTTAAAAGACTTTGCCAGACTGGCGATTTGCCCGGCGCTGCCAGTCATGGCATCAAAGCGTTCATCGAATGCGGAAACATAGGCATTGAGCATTTCCGGGGTATCCCGTTCAGGGTCAATGCTTACCATAACCACCTGAACGTTTTCAGCCTGCCCCTCCAGCTTTGTCATGACCTGGGACAGTTCAACCATGGCGGTTGGGCAGACATCGGGGCACTGTGTGAAACCAAAGAAAACCACAACGACCTTGCCCTTGTAATCTTCAAATGAAACCGGTTTGCCTTCTTTATTGACTGCACTGATATTTTTACCAAACCCGGTACCGGTAATATCTGAGCCGATAAAGGCCGAAGACCCGGCCGCCAATGTTTTCATGGCTTCCTGGTCGCAGGCGGTTAAGCCCAGCGCCAGCGAAAATGCCATCCCGAGACCAAGTACCAGTTTTCTGGCCTTAAAAAATTTTGTCATACTATACACCTGCTATTGCATCAGAATCATAATCCAGTGGTCTACCAATAAAGCGCCAAATAACAAGGCCAGGTAGAGAATTGAAAACCGGAAAGTTTTACGGGCCAGCTCATCGCTATAGGCTTTATACAAACGCCAGGCATATTTTATAAACCAGCCACCCAGTAACAGGGCCGATGCCAGATAGAACAGGCCACTCATGCGAATAATAAATGGCAACAGGGTGACAACCACAAGCAAAAAGGTATACAGCAGAATATTCAGCCTGGTGAAGTCATTTCCATGTGTTACCGGCAGCATGGGCAAACCCGCTTTCTGGTAATCGTGGCTGCGGTACAGGGCCAGTGCCCAGAAATGAGGGGGTGTCCAGGCAAAAATAATAAGAACCAGTAACCACGCCTCTGCCGGAACCGAACCCGCTACCGCTGCCCAACCCAGGGCAGGCGGCATTGCACCCGATAAACCTCCGATAACGATATTCTGGGGGGTTAACGGTTTTAATACAATGGTATAGATCAAGGCATAACCAACAAACGTTGCAAAAGTAAGCCACATGGTAAGCGGGTTGACAAACCAGTACAGCACCAGCATACCCAGACCGCCCACCAGACCCGACATGATGACTACCTGCAGTGAAGTAATCGTACCCTGTGCCGTTGGCCTGCGACGGGTCCTGAGCATACGGGAATCAATTTCCTGCTCGATAAGACAATTGATTGCGAAAGCAGCCGCTGCCAGCAACCAGATGCCCAGCGTGCCCGCTACCAGCACCGTTGCTGATGGCAGGCCGTTTGAGGCCAGGAACATGCCAATAACCGCGCAAAAGACGGCCAGCTGGGTTACCCTTGGTTTGGTCAGAACCCAGTACTGCTGAAGTAAATTGGTTTGTGGAGTAAGGGCGATCGTCATGGCAATACCTTATAGTCAGTTCCTGCACGGGACAGGCGCACAAGTAAAGTTACCGCAGCAATGACCAGGCCTGCGGCGCCACCATTATGCAAAACAGCGATTAATAATGGCCATTGAAAAAAGATAGTGGTCAGACCCGTCAATACCTGAGCCAATAGTAACAAAATCAGCCATTGCGCGGGAGCGCGTAAACCCTGCTCTTTACGCAAACGCAAGGCAATGGCAAACAAATACACAAAAACAAAAACGGCAAAATTCCGGTGTACCCAATGAATGGCCGTGAGGGCTTCCTGCGAAATAATTTCCCCATTCGACAGTTCACCCAGCCCCCGCAATACCGAATAGCCACCAGAAAAATCCATGGCGGGCAACCATTGGCCGTGGCAGGTTGGAAAATCCATGCAGGCAAGCGCCGCATAATTGGTACTGACCCAGCCACCCAGCACAATCTGTATAAACAGGATCACAAGCCCTGCTGCCATCCATGGTTTTGCAAATGAAACCCCGGCCGGAATGGCTGCGTGGTTTTTTTCCCGTGCGGCCAACCAGCTCATCAGCCCCAGCAACAGCATGCCCCCCAGCAGATGGGCCGTCACAATCACCGGCATCAGTTTATGCGTCACCGTCCAGGCCCCAAACGCCCCCTGCAGGCAAACCGCAACCAGACAGAAAGTGGCCAGGCCGGCTGAGCGGCCCAGCTGTTTGCGATACTTCCATGCCATATAGGTAATGGCAATAATCAGCAAGCCCAGCAGGCTCCCCCAATAACGGTGGATCATTTCTATCCATGCCTTGGACATGGAAACCGGTCCGTAAGGCTGTTGCAAAACGGCATCGGCAATATGTCCCGAAGCACCGAATGGCGTAATCTTGCCGTAGCAACCCGGCCAGTCGGGACAGCCAAGCCCTGAATCAGTAAGGCGCACAAAGGCACCAAACATGATCAGGTCCAGTGTAAAAAACCAGGTTAAAAAAACCAGCCTGCGATAAACCGAACGTACCTGAACCGACATGATTTATCCAATAACAGAAGCATGCAGCAATTTGGCAATGTCTTTGCGGAACTGGATCGGATCCGTTTCCTGACCAGGGTAATGCATAATCAGGTTGCCGTTAGGATCGATAATCCACAAAAACCGGTCCATTTCCTGCTCAAGCCCGGCAGCATCTCCCTGGGTACCGGGAGGCAGTAAAAAAGCGGCCAGCCTGACCGGGTCCACCCGCAGCATAATCGTGCCTTTATAAGCATCCAGCACTTTTTGCGGGACTGGCGCATCATCGGTCACAAACCATACCCTTACCAGCCGCTCAACGTTTTTTCCCTGGCTGGCATGTGCATTACGCACATAATGCAATTTACTGGCGCAGGAATCGGGGCAGGCCCCGCCGTCACTGCTCACCAGAACCCAGCGCCCTTTGAGGGAGTTCAAATCAAATGGCTCACCTTCCAGAGTGGTTAACGGCAATTGCCGGGCCTCGGGCATGGGTCGCTGGGGCTCTACAAACGAACCGTAATTGGTTGAACCTGATGGCCTGAGATCGGGCACGAAGTAAAGCAGGAAAGCTGCCGCAATGGGTAACAGACAACTTAATACAATCAAATACAATGGGACCATCGAACGCTTTTTTACCACCACTGCCTCACTCATTATCAATCCTTGTTTTACTGCGCCTCATACCTTTGTATCCTACAAAGACCAAGGCAATCAGCGCTATCAGGGCAAACCCAAACCATTGCATGGCATACCCCATGTTTTTATGAAAATCAACCGGTGGTTTTTCCCAGTCACGCAGCAGGCCATCATTGTTTTGCCCCGTTTCCTGCACCACAATAGGCATGAAAGCTAACCCGCTTGCCTGTGACAGCTCATCCAGCGCCAGATTCTGCACCTGGGGCAAACCGCTGTGCTCCAAAGGCAAACGGGCCGGCAGCTGGGCCTGTTTTTTTCCTGTCATTGACGGCAGTTCAAATACCCGTGGCACATGCGCCACAAGCTGCCCCTGTATGGTTAGCAATTCATTTGATACCGGAAACTCCGGCAAAGGGTCTGGTGCGATACGTTGCCCGAACCAGCCACGCAATACCAGCACGGCCCGCCTGTTTGCCACCGGCTCAAGCAGTAATGGGGTTGCCAGCCAATAACCTGGCTTACCCGAATGATTGCGATTTAACAACACACTGAACTGTGGCTGCCATAAGCCTGTCACAGTGACGGCCCGCCATTCCAGCAATTCACTTTCAGGTGTATTATTTTGCAGTAACAGGGAAGACTTTTGTTGCCCGTTTTCAATCGCGGCCTGTATTGCCCGGCGTTCGTCTGCACGTTGCAGCTGCCAGCGACCCAATGAAATAAAAACAATGACCAGCATTGCCAAAAGCAACAATGCCAGCCAGTATTTTATATTTAAAGGGTTACTGCTCATAATTCAAATTTTCCCATTGGGGGAGTCACACAATGCGTATTTTTATTGGACTGGCTTTTTTGGCCATCATCTTCAGTTTAGGATCTGCTTTTTTTTATTTAATGCGTGACAAAGGTGCCAGCAACAAAACGGTTAATGCACTGACTGTCCGTATTGGCCTGTCTATTGCCCTGCTTGCATTTGTCCTGTTTGCCAACTATATGGGCTGGATTCACAGCACCGGGCTCCCTCAATAAACATACCGCTTACAAGTCACAGGAAAAAGGCCGGTACCAACCGGCCTTTGCTTATGGCCTGCAAGACAAGTTCAGAACCAGTATACGAACAGATACAGGCCCAACCAGACTACGTCAACAAAGTGCCAGTACCAGGCAGCCCCCTCAAAACCAAAATGATGGTCTGCCGTGAAATGTCCACGGATCAGGCGCAATAAAATGATGGTTAGCATGGTTGCTCCCAGCAACACGTGAAAACCATGAAAGCCGGTTAGCATATAGAATAGCGAACCATAAATACCGGAGTCAAAACGCAAATTCAGGTCGGCATAGGCGTGAACATATTCTGCTGCCTGGAAATACAGGAAGGTAAAGCCCAGCACAACCGTTAAAAACAGCCAGAAAATACTGGCACCACGCTTACTGGCACGCAAGGCATGATGTGATATTGTCAAGGTCAGGCCCGACGTCAATAACAAAATGGTATTGATGGTAGGCAACCAAAATGGCCCCATGGTTTCAAAGTGTTCAACAACACCGGCCGGCCCAAAGTTTGGCCATTGCCCGGAAAAATCGGGCCACAAGAACAAACGATGGTCAAAGTCGCTGAGCCAGGGTGTCGTTACCTCACGGGCATACCAGAGAGAACCAAAAAACGCGGCAAAAAACATCACCTCTGAAAAAATGAACCAGCCCATACCCCAACGATAAGACGCATCAATACGCTTACTGTTCAGGCCATTTTCAGATTCACGGATGGCATCACCAAACCAGAGAAACAGCATGACAAACAAAAGCAGCAGCCCTGTCAGGAAAATCCATTTTCCTGTTACCGAGTGATTAATCCAGGCCACGGCACCAATAAGCATAATCAGTATTGCCGCACTGGTTCGGACCGGGTGGCTGGAAAACGCCGGCACATAATAATATGGTGCCTCGTTACCATTAACAGAGTGACCTGCACCCATAGCTTTCTCCTTTGGTACAAATAATTATTAGATTAGGTCAGCCCTGAGATAGCCCAGCGCGCAACCATGACCAAAACAAATATAAAGATCAGTACGCCAATAATGCCGGCGATAATGATATGAACCGGATTGAGTTTTGATATATCCTCATGATAACTGGCCCCTTTCCGGATACCCAGAAAGCCCCATAAAATGGCTTTCAGGGTTTGGAAAAAACTCAGTTTCCGTCGAGACAACTCTTTTAAATCATCACTCATGTTTATTGTCTACCATCATATAATTCCCAGACCTTTCCCTATTGTCCAGGAAAACACGGCAAGCACGGCAAGTGCCAATATAATTCCTGCCCGTACATTCTTACTGCGCAGTTCGGGAGTCAGTCTTACCGGCTCCCGCTGATCATTATCACCTCCATTGAACGGTGCCTTTGAGGACGAAAAGTGACCCTCCTGTTTGCTTTCCCCCTGTCCGGCATGGTTTTCGTTCTGGTTTGTGATCATTTTTTACTGTCCATTAAAATACGGTTACTTCACTTCCGGTGGTGTTTCGAATGTATGGAATGGCAACGGTGAAGGCAATGTCCACTCCAGCCCTTCCGCCCCTTCCCATACCTGGGTGGTGGCTTTCTCACCCTTGCCACGATAGGCCTTGATCACGACATACAGGAACAGCAGCTGGGAGAAACCAAACCAGAAGGCGCCAATGGTGGCAATCTGGTGGAAATCGGTAAACTGCGTTGCGTAATCCACATAACGGCGCGGCATACCGGCCAGCCCCAGAAAATGCATGGGAAAGAAAGTAATATTGAATGAGATCATGGTTGACCAGAAATGGATCTTGCCCAGTTTTTCGTCATACATGAAACCTGTCCACTTTGGCAGCCAGTAATAGGTTCCGGCAAACAGGGCAAACAGCGAGCCTGCCACCAGCACATAATGGAAGTGAGCAACCACGTAATAAGTATCATGTACGGCAATATCAATCGGGGCCACCGCCAGAATCAGTCCGGTAAAACCACCAATCGTGAACACAAAAATAAAACCTACCGAAAACAGCATGGGGGTTTCAAAGGTCAATGCACCGCGCCACATGGTGGCCACCCAGTTAAACACTTTCACACCGGTAGGGATCGAGATCAGCATGGTGGCATACATGAAGTACAGCTGGCCGGTCACCGGCATGCCGGTACCAAACATATGGTGCGCCCAGACAATGAACGACAGAATGGCAATCGCGGCAGTGGCATATACCATGGACGCATAACCAAACAGTTTCTTGCGGGAAAAAGTGGGAATGACGGCAGAAACAATACCAAATGCCGGCAAAATCATAATATAAACCTCGGGGTGCCCGAAGAACCAGAAAACGTGCTGGTACAGGACAGGGTCACCACCGGCTGCCGCGTTAAAAAAACCGGTTCCAAAATGGCGGTCGGTGAGCAGCATGGTCACCGCGGCAGCCAGCACCGGCATGACCGCAATCAATAAATAAGCGGTAATTAACCATGTCCAGCAAAACAGCGGCATTTTCATCATGGTCATGCCAGGTGCACGCATATTCAGGATGGTCACAATAATATTGATCGCCCCCATGATAGAGGAAGCACCCAGAATATGAATGGCAAAAATGGCCATATCCATGCCTGGCCCCATTTGCAATGACAGGGGCGCGTACATCGTCCAGCCTGCGGCATTGGCGCCACCCGGTACAAAAAATGAGGCAGTGAGCAAGATGGCGCCAACCGGCAATAACCAGAAACTGAAGTTATTCATGCGGGCAAAAGCCATATCTGAAGCACCGATTTGCAAAGGGATCATATAGTTGGCAAAGCCCACCAGGGCAGGCATGATCGCACCAAAAATCATGATCAGGCCGTGCATGGTCGTAAACTGGTTAAACAGATCGGGCTGGAAAAACTGTACGCCCGGGGCAAACAGCTCGGCCCGTATGAACAGGGCAAGCGTACCGCCTTCCAGCAAGGCAAAAAATGAAAACATCAGGTACATCAGCCCGATATCTTTATGGTTGGTTGCAAATAGCCACCTTCGCCAACCGCTGGGTTTGGCATGGTGATGATCATCGTGAGCGTGATCCTGTGCGTGACCGACTGCTACGCTAGTCATACTGGTCTCCTTACTTACCTGCATCGTCCCGTTTATGGCGGTGACTTGGTTAAATGAGTATCTGAATAAATGTCGGGCGTATTATTTTGATGCAACCGTTTTCTGCTCTTTCGACCAGGCCGCATAATCCTCTTCGGATACAACACGCACTACGATTGGCATGAAGGCGTGATTCTGCCCACACAACTCGGCACACTGCCCCCGGTAAGTTCCCGTTTTTTCTGCCCGAAACCAGGTGTCGCGCAAAAACCCCGGGATGGCATCCTGCTTGACGCCAAGCTCAGGGATATACCATGAGTGAATCACGTCAGCGGCAGTCAGGACCAGTCGCACTTTTTTACCGACAGGCACCACCATTTCATGGTCCACTTCCATCAGATAGGTATTTGATTTCTCGGCGCCACCCATAATCTGCTCATTGGGCGTTGTCATGGTTGACAGGAAATGAACCCCCTTGGCTGAACCGTCAAGATACTCATAACCCCATTTCCACTGATAACCCGTTGCCTTAATAGTCAGGTCAGCACTGGATGTATCTTTCATGGCAACCACGGTTTTCGTGGCCGGCAATGCCATGCCAATCACGATCAGGAACGGAATCACCGTCCAGGCCAGTTCCACGCCCAGATGTTCGTGGAATGTGGCCGCTTTATGTCCCCTGGACTTTCGATGGGCCCAGATGGAATAAAACATGACCCCGAATACGCCAATAAATATCACCGTACAGATGATCATCATCATCCAGTGCAGCCAATAAATATCGGCGGCGATCTCCGTTACACCCGGATGCAGGTTAACCTGCGCGACCTTGGGGCCTCCTGGCATGTCTCCTATTTGTGCCAATGCCGCAGTACTGCCAAACACTGCGGCAAAGCCTAGCAACCCTCTCAACTTTTTCATGTTGACCTCTTGCTGTTGCACCCGACTTTAATTTTCAGAACCTACTACTCTGAAAAACTTCAGGTACAGGATTTATTATATGTGGTACAAAATTTATTCTGTAATGCATTGATTTGCATCATAGGTTATTCATTTAACCATATAAACGCCTAATAAAGTTACAGCACTTAAAGCATTAAGGCTACAATCGTTGCATGATTGACACGCGAAACATAGCAAATTGAAGCAAATAACTGAAATTTATCAAGGGCTACAACAGGAAATACAGGAATTCCCCCATAGACATTCCCTTCCTTTAGTCATCGCCGGAAAACCGGCTGGTTTCATTACGGCCGAAGCACAGCACGCAATCCGCCATCAACCAGGGATTGTCATTACCGGCACAGACGTCCGGATAGCCACCGAAGACGCCCCCAGAAACGAACTCGATGCCTTGCTGGCAGAAGTTGCCGCCCTTCTGCATTCCGCCAACTGTGCCAAAGCCTGGCGCAATGAATTGCTGCCTGTCTATGCCAACGACCAGGACATTGCCGCCATTGAGCGGGCTGCGGTACGTCCGTTGGGCCTGTTAACCCGCGCCGTACATTTAAATGCCTGGACGCCTGACGGGAAAATTTTCCTGGCAAAACGGGCAAGCACCAAATCCACCGATCCCGGCCTGTGGGATACCCTGGTGGGCGGCCTGGCCAACAGCAGCGAGCAAATAGAACAGGCCCTGATAAGGGAAAGCGACGAAGAAGCCGGTCTTGACGAATGTGATTTGCAAATCCGCACGCCATTGCGTACTATTTTACGAATGCACCGTCGCCTGCCAGAAGGTTACCAGGTCGAAGACATCCTGGTCAGCGACTGCATTCTTCTGCCAGAAACCCAGCCTGCCAATCGTGACGGCGAAGTATCTGAAATCCGCATTTTTGGGCAGGAAGAAGTACTGGACATGATTATTGATAAAACCATTACAACCGAAGCTGCTATTGTTCTGCTTGAAGGCCTGCTGAACCAGCCTGCCCAAAAACTGCTACACCATTTGCCTTAATCACCCAAGGAGCTCACCATGAACGCAAAAAGCACCAACCCTTTTGTACTTCCCGGCTTTGGACAGGAAGGTGCCGCAGCCGGCAATCCCCTGCTTGGCAGCATGGAAATGATGAGCAAAGCCTGGCAGGCTTTTGCCCAAACCAACCCGGGAAGCAACACCTTTCCCATGACAGGTGCCGTATTAAACGCAGAAGATCTTGACAGACGCATCCAGGAACTGAAAACCGTAGAAAACTGGTTAAAGCTCAATCTTTCAATGCTCTCAAGCACGATCCAGGGCATGGAAATCCAGCGCGCCAGCATTACCACAATGAATTCTTTCGTGAGCGCCATGACCGAGCAAAACAAAGGCCAGGCCAGCCTGAATGAAGTACTTGGCATCAAGCCCAAGGCCAATGACACAGCCCCCCAAGCCGAAAGCGCGGCAACCACGGCAGGCGCAGAAGCCATTGGCTCTGCGGCAAATGCCTGGTGGGATATGCTGCAAAACCAGTTCAACCAGCTGGCACAGGCCACAGCGGCAACCATGCAGGCAGCCGAACCCCAAAAACCCAAGGCTGCCGCTCCTTCCGAAAAACCTGCCGCCCCCGCAAAAACGGCAGCCAGAAAAACAGCCGCAAAGAAAACAACACCCCCTGCAGGAAAATGATGTTACACACCCGGAAACGATCATCAAAAAGACCGTTTCCGGTTACATTAAACATTTATCCGTATCATCCCTGGTAACGTCTAACCACATAAAAATTATGTCACTCAATATTGTCATTCTTGCTGCCGGCATGGGCAAACGCATGCAATCGGATCTACCTAAAGTTTTGCATACCCTGGCCGGCAAGCCTATGCTTGCCCACGTCATTGATAGCGCCCGCCAGCTTGAACCATCCCGCATCGTGGTGGTGGTTGGTCATGGGGCCGAAAAAGTCAAAGCGGCATTTGCCAATATAGACGTCATTGAGTTTGCCCTGCAACAGCCCCAACACGGCACCGGTCACGCCGTTCAGCAGGCAGTCCCTTTTCTGGTGGGTGGCGACACGCCTGCCGATACCACCCTGGTGCTTTATGGTGATGTCCCCCTGGTGCAGGCAAGCACCCTGCAACGCCTGCTTGCCGCACGCGAACAGGGTGTGGCCGTACTCACGGAAACCCTTGCCGACCCAGCCGGTTATGGCCGTATCATTCGCAATGAGGCGGGTCACGTGACTCGTATCGTTGAACACAAAGACGCCAATGACACAGAACGCCAGGTCAATGAAGTCAATACCGGTATTCTGGCGGCACCCACCGGCCAGCTGAAAAACTGGCTGGGACGCATCACCAACAACAACAGCCAGGGCGAATACTACCTGACTGATATCATTGCCCTGGCCGTACAAGACAGCGTCACCGTTAGCGCGGCACAACCCGCCAGCCCCTGGGAAACCCTGGGCGTCAACAGTCGCATCCAGCAGGCCCAGCTGGAACGGGCATGGCAGGCCGAACAGGCCAAACGCCTGCTGGAAGCCGGTGTTACCCTGGCCGACCCGGCCCGTTTCGACCTGCGTGGCACACTCAAATGCGGCCGTGACGTTTTCATTGATGTCGGTTGTGTTTTTGAAGGCCATGTCGAACTGGCCGATGGCGTGCATATTGGCCCCCACTGTGTAGTGCGTGATGTAAAACTGGGTGCGGGCACACGCGTTGAAGCCTTCAGCCATCTGCACGATGCCGTTGCGGCGGAACAGGCCGTGATTGGCCCCTACGCCCGCCTGCGTCCGGGCACACAACTGGGTGCCAACGCACATGTGGGCAATTTTGTCGAACTTAAAAAAACCATTCTGGGTGCCAACAGCAAAGCCAACCACCTCAGCTATCTGGGCGATGCCCAAATCGGCCAGCGCGTGAATATTGGTGCCGGCACCATTACCTGCAACTATGATGGTGTCAATAAATTCCAGACGGTTATTGAAGATGATGTTTTCATTGGCTCGGATACCCAGCTGGTTGCCCCTGTCACCGTGCATAAAGGCGCCACCCTGGCGGCAGGCACTACCCTGGTTCGCGAAGCGCCCGCAGACACCCTTACCCTGACCCCCAAAAAACAGGAAAGCAAACAGAACTGGCAAAGACCCGTCAAAAAAGCATGAGCAATACCCAACCGGTAACACCGGCTGCCCCCAAGACGCCTGGAAAGCCCTCCGGTTTGCCAGCGCCTGCCCGCTACTGGGCAGCGCTGGGGGTTTTGCTTGCCATTAGCATCACGGTTCTTGACTCCGGCATTTCCAACATTGCCCTGCCTACCATTGCCGCTGACCTTAATATTCTGCCGTCTACATCCATCTGGATTGTCAACGCCTATACCATAACCATCATTGCCACACTGTTACCCTTCTCGGCCATTGCCGAACGGATTGGCTTCACCCTGATGTACCGGATAGGCATTTCCATTTTCATTGCCGGGGCTATCGTCTGCTCAATGGCAGACTCATTGGGTCTACTGGTAAGCGGCCGCATCATCCAGGGCCTGGGTTCTTCTTCGGTCATGTGCCTGTTCGGTGGCATGGTGCGCAATATTTACCCACCGCATAAACTGGCCGCCGGCATCAGCCTGAATGCCATGACGGTGGGTTTAATGGCGGTGTTAAGCCCATCAATCGGGGCCTTTATCATTACCATTGCACCCTGGAAATGGATTTTCATTTTCACTATCCCGTTTTGCCTCGTCGCTTTGTATGCGGCACGCTTTCTGCCCGTCATTCCAAAAATTTCCGCTCCCTTTGACTATCTCAGCGCCCTGCTGAACATGCTCACATTCGGGCTGTTCATATGGGCACTTGATGAATCTGGCAACAAACCAATCCTTGCCGGTATTGGCTTATTGCTTTCCCTGCTCTGTGCCATTTTGCTTATCCGTCGTTCGGCACCACTGGCAGCACCGCTGGTACCGGTTGACCTGTTCCGTATACCCACTTTCAGTTACGCCATTATCGTATCTGCGCTCACTTTCATGGCCGCCACTGCTGCCATGCTGGCACTGCCTTTCCACTTCCAGAATAGCCTGGGCCTGCCATTGGCCACTGTTGGCATATTATTCAGCACCTGGCCCATTGGCAGCATTGTTATTGCACCGCTGGCAGCCCGGCTTTCAGCCCGCTTCCCCGCCTCCATGCTGGCCGGCATCGGGGCTGCCATCATGTTTATTGGCCTTTGCGGTTTGCTCTTATTGCCCACCCCCAGCCCCCTAACACTCATTAGTAGCTGCATGTTCCTGATAGGCATGGGTTTCGGTTTTTTCCAAACCCCCAATAACAAAGCCATGCTGCTTTCCACCCCTTTACATCGCAGCAGTGCCACTGGCGGAGCCCAGGCCACCACACGCCTGTTTGGCCAGGGTATTGGCGCGGCTATTGTGGCCTTATGTTTTTCTATCAGCCAAAGTCACGGTGCCATTTATGCGCTGTCTGCAGCCGTCTTTATTACCCTCATTGCCGTGCTCATCAACCTGATCCGTTTTTTCAAAAAACTGGATACTGCCGTTATTTAGGTGCATCATGACCAAAACAAAAACAACCCTGGCCGTTGCCCTGATCGTTAAAAATGAAGCGCGCATGCTGGCGGCCTGCCTGGATTCCGTCAAAGACCTTGCCGATGAAATCATTGTGCTTGACTCTGGCAGCACCGATGAAACCGAAGCCATTGCACGTCGCTATACCGATAAATTTTATGTAAACCAGGAATGGCCCGGCTTTGGCCGCCAGCGCCAGATTGCCCAGCAATACGTGACGGCCGACTGGCTATTGTGGATCGATGCCGACGAACAGGTCACGCCCGAACTGGCTGCCAGCCTTAGGGAAGTGCTGGCCAACCCGCCAGAAAACACCATTTTTGAAGTGGCCCGCCTAAGCTGGGCCTTTGGCCAGTTCATTCATCATAGCGGCTGGTATCCCGGCTATGTCGAACGTTTTTACCCCACTACCCTAACCCGCTTTGATGATGCCCTGGTTCATGAAAACGTTATTATTCCGGCCGGTACCAAGGTAAAGCAGCTGAAAGGCGACCTGCTGCATTACACCTATAACAACTTGCACGAATACCTGGTTAAATCGGCCAACTATGCCGAAGCTTGGGCCGAACAGCGTTTTCGCAAGGGCAAGAAAAACAGCCTGACCTCGGTCATGATTCACACGATTGGCCGGTTTTTCAGGACCTACTTTATCAAACGCGGCTTTCTGGATGGCAAGGCCGGTTTGCTGCTGGCCGTGCTCTCGGTACAATCCGTTTTTAACAAACATGCCATTCTCTGGCTGAAAAACCGGGAAAAGAAAAAAGAAAACACGCCATAAACGCGCAAGCTGTTTCTTTTCTTAATTTGTCTACCATAAAAACCCTGTAAGGATCTTGCACCCATGGCTTTACCCCGGAGTACTTGATGAAAATATTGCAAATGAATTTTGAAAAAGGCTGGCGTGGCGGTGAACGGCAGACCTTGTTCAGCATGCAGGAATTTCGCAAGGCCGGGCATGAAGTAGCCTTACTGACACGGGCAAACAATGCGCTCTCGAAACAGGCAATGGCTGAAGGGTTCACCGTATACAACCTGTCAAAAGCCTGGCAACAGCTACCATTTTTAATCCGTCATGCAAAGCATTTCGATATCATTCATTCGCTAACGGCCAATCCGCTTACCTGGCTGGTGCTGAGCAAGCTGTTTCACCACACCAAAGCAGTCTATACCCGCCGCACCGCTTTCAATATCGCCCCAAACAAAGAAAAAATCACCGCCCTG